>WAQS01000254.1 GCA_015520115.1 Ferroglobus sp. | reverse complement strand
AATTAGACAGTCGAAACCGGGCATAATTCCATTGATGATTTTCCTTTCGAGGGGTATCGGTGTTCTGCCGCTCACCTTCACAGCGTTAAGCTTTATTTCCCCCAAGTCTGGAATGTAGTCGTAGAAATTCTGAAAACCGATGATGTATTTATCGTCATCGAAAAAGCTCATGTCTTTCGTTACCTGGCAGAATTCTCCTATTGCTTTTACACCCATTGGATAGAAGTCGTCTTTAGCATGGAACCACTGAACGTAACGCTCCTTCTTAAGCTCTCCGTTTTGCAGCTTTTCTATCATTTCCTTGAACTTCCTCTCCTTAAGCTTCTCGTACTCCAGACCCTTTTCTATGGCGTCGTCGATGTTCCCGGAGAGCGTACAATCTATCGCGATGTTGTAACCTTTTTCGAGATATCCGACGACTCCAAGATTCGTGAAAGCTTTTGCTACGTCGCTTGCATAATTCTTCAGCGGAACTATGTAATACCTTTCCCTCATCTTTTCTATCTTGATCTTTGCCTGTCCGAGCCTCACGGCTTCTTCCAAGCTCAATCTGTCTATTCCGAGGACTCCGCCGTATCTGTCGTGGTAGTCTCCGACGGAACCTATAACTGCCAGATAGGCGAGATCTTTATTTTTCTCATCTATCCCCCTTGCCACCATGTAAGCCAAGCTTGAGGCGGAGATGAACAGATCTCCCGAAATTCCGAGAAGTTCGGAATCGAGCTCAACGACTTTTCTGCTTTCCACTCTCACCGCCGGATGGTGGTCGATTAAGAATATGTAGTTTCTCTCTCCGTCTATCTTCGCTATCGTATCCAAAGCTAATCCTCCGAGGTCTGTGTAAATTATAACATCGTTTTCCTTTCCCTCGTGAATCCTTTCTATTATCCTCGGATGTACTTTCTCGATGCAGTACCTTTCCACTTCCCTCCCTTTTCTCATCAGAGCTATGGTTAAAATTAGAGCCGAACAGATACCGTCGGCATCGTTATGGTGAACTATATACACGTTTTTCGTTGCATCTTTTAACTTTTCAGCGGTGAACTTGACAGCCTTCAGGAAATCGCCGTTCATCAACTCCTGCATACATCATAGGCTTCGCTAATTATTTATAATACTTTTTTGCACTTCTGCAAGTATTTAATTTCGGGAGATTTTAATTGAGTTATGCTCACACTCGTCGGTTTGGGGCTGTGGGATGAAAAGGACATAACTCTGCGAGGATTGGAGGAGGTTAGAAAAGCCGACATCGTTTACGCTGAATTTTACACATCAAAACTGGTAGGGACGAATGTCGAAGCTTTGGAAAAACTCTATGGAAGAAAAGTGGTTGTTTTGGAGAGAAAAGATCTTGAAGATGAAAGCTGGAAGATCGTTGAAGAGGCTAAAAGCAAAAACGTCGTTGTCCTTGTTGCTGGCGATCCCGGAGTTGCAACAACTCATTCAAGCCTTCTGCTCGAAGCAAAGAGAAAGGGTGTTGTAACGAAAATAGTTCACAACGCAAGTGTGATTTCCGCTATTTGCTCCGTCACAGGGTTGCACAGCTACAAGTTCGGAAAATCGGCTACGGTAAGCTATCCTTACAAAGGAATGGTTTCCAAGACGCCCCTTAAAGTTATTAAGGAGAATTTGAGCGTTAACGCTCACACCCTCCTCCTCTTAGACTTAAATCCAGAGCCAATGACGATTGGAGAGGCTGTTAGAATAATGGAGAAGGTTGACGATGGCACTTTAAATCACTTTGCCGTTGGAGTTGCGAGAATCGGAGGAGATTGCTACGTGAAGTGCGATCACTTCTACTCCCTTCCGGATCACGATTTTGGCGAACCGCTCCACACAATAGTCTTCCTATCCAAGAAGCTTCACTTCACGGAGTACGAATTCTTAAGGGAATTTGCAGACGCTCCTAAGGAACTGGAGGAATTCGTCGAGTAAAAGTTTATTACGAATAAGTTTAGTAATTTATTGATGGAGGGCTGGTTGCTTGATGCTGATTACGTCACGGCTGAAGATGGGAGAGCGGTAATAAGACTCTGGTGTAAGGATTTCGACGGAAACACCTTCGTAGTTTACGATAGAAACTTTCAGCCTTACTTTTACGCTTTCAAAAACGGGTTGAGTAAGGAAGACATCGAAAAAATTGTCGTGAAGAGCAGGGAAGGAGTTATAAAGCCGTTTAAAGTTGAGGAAGTTAGAAAAAGAGTTTTTGGAAAGGAAATGGAAGTTTTCAAAATTTACGCTTATCATCCGCAGCACGTTCCGAAGCTTAGGGAGGAATTAAAGAAGATCACGGAGGTTAGGGAGGCTGACATTCCCTTCGCTTACCGTTACTTAATCGACAGAGATCTTGCTTGCATGGACGGAATTAGGGTGGAGGGTAAGGAGAGAGAGGAGAGGGGACTGAAAATAATTGAAGCTGAGCATGTTGAGAGGTTCGAAATTCCCTTGCCAGAGCCGAAGGTTCTGGCTTTTGACTGCGAAATGCTGACGGAGATGGGAATGCCCGATCCAGAGAAAGACAGAATCATCATTATAGGCGTTAAATGCGGAGATTTTGAGGAGATAATAACCGGAAACGAGAGGGAAATTCTGCTCAGATTTGTCGAAATTATCAAGGAGCAAGATCCGGACATCATAGTCGGTTACAATCAAGATAACTTCGACTGGCCTTACATAAGAAAGAGGGCTGAGAAACTTTCCGTAAAGCTGAATATAGGAAGAGATGGAAGCGAGATCTCTTTCAGGGGTGGAAGACCGAAGATTGCTGGAAGGCTCAACGTCGATCTTTACGACATAGCGATGAAGCTTGACGTAAAGGTGAAAACTCTTGAGAACGTTGCTGAATTTCTTGGAAGGAAGGTTGAGCTTGCCGATATAGAGGCTAAGGACATATACAAGAGGTGGATGGCTGGAGATAAAGAGAGCGTCCTCAAGTATTCGAGGCAGGACGTTTTGAATACGTACTTCATAGCTGAAGAGCTGCTACCCATGCACTACGAGCTTTCGAGGATGATTAGGATTCCGACAGATGACGTGGCGAGGATAGGTAGGGGAAAGCAGGTTGACTGGTTTTTGCTAAGCGAAGCCTACAAGATTGGGGAAATAGCCCCCAACCCGGCTGAAGTTGAGGAGAGCTACGAGGGAGCGTTTGTTCTCGAACCTTCGAGAGGTTTGCACAAAAACGTCGTCTGCTTGGACTTCGCTTCCATGTACCCAAGCATAATGATCGCCTATAATATTTCTCCAGACACTTACGTTTTTGGAAAATGCGAAGATTGCTATGTAGCGCCTGAGGTAGGACACAAGTTCAGAAAGCAGCCAGACGGCTTCTTTAAGAGAATACTGAAGATGCTTATAGAGAAGAGGAGGGAGATAAAGAAGCAGATGAAGGATCTCGACAGAAATTCGAGGGAGTACTTGCTTTTGGACATAAAGCAGCAGACTT
>WAQS01000253.1 GCA_015520115.1 Ferroglobus sp. | reverse complement strand
TCCAAAGCTTTGTCGAAGTTGTCCTTTATAGCTATAACTTTAGCCCCGTGCATTAAAGCTTGGGCAAGCTTTCCCAAGGCAACTTTTCCAGAAGGAAGTATCACCACTGCTTTCAAACCAGCTTTAGCCGCATACATCGCCATTGAAGCTGATGTGTTGCCAGTAGATGCGCAGATGACAGTTCTCATTTTCAGCTCGATGGCTTTGGTAACTCCCACTGTCATTCCCCGGTCTTTAAAAGATCCAGAAGGGTTCAATCCCTCGTGTTTGACGAAGAGGTTCTTAACATTGCTCTCTATCTTTTCTATTTTGTAAAGAGGCGTTCCCCCTTCTCTCAAGGATACTGGATCCGTTCTAACGGGAAGAGCCTCTTTGTACTTCCAAACGCTCAGATTTTTTCCGTCAAAATTCAGCTTGATTTCCGAATAATCGTAAACAACATCGAGCAATCCGTTGCATTTGCTACACTGATATATAAAATCAGAATCGAATTCGCTCCCACACTCTATGCATCTCAGCAAATACATGAAAGAGAAAAAATGGAAGGGGTTTATTTTTCTTTAGGTGGCCAGTTCTGCTCAAGCCAGCCCTTTATCCTTCCCGAATCCATCGGACCTACTAAAACCTTCCAGCCGGTTTCGTCTTCTATAGCTCCCTGAAGCCTTGCCGCCAATCCGGGAATTATCAGATAGCGATGATTGACTTTTTCTTCGATTTTTGTCTCCTTAATTAGATCCTTAACTTTGGCAGCGGTAAACTGTCCTCCAGCGACGCTGACCTCAACTCCAAGTCCCTCGGTGTCAAGGACGAGCAACCATCCTTTGATGTTTCCACTTGTTAGATCGCTTTCAACAGTATAGTAGGTTAAAGCGAAGTTCGTCGTTATGAATACCGGATCGTCTGGAGAGGGGTTGTTTATCTCCCTCAATCCGGGCTCAACTTGCACCGGCGTTCTCGGATCGGTGTAGATGTTGTATCTGAGCGTTACAATCGGCATTATTGCATAAGGCTCAAGGCAGTGGAGGATCATGACGTCTCCATACTTAACTATAAACAGACTCGCAATCACCGTTTCCCAGTAAGCCTTCGAAACGTCATCAGCTTCCAAAGCCCAAGCGGCTATTGGAGTAACCATTATAGGATAAGCCACATCCTTGTCCTCTCCGAGTATCGCCGTTCTTCTCAGCTGAATAACCCTCTCGAAAGTTCCCCTCAACCCTTCGCCAATCGGCTCGGTAACCGGATCAAGAACGATGTCCTCCACTCCAGCCTCTTTGAAAGTAACTGCCAAACTCTTAAGCTTGTTCAGATCCTTGCTTCTGACAACAACCGGAACTTTAAACTCAAGGGCAAGCTCCAAGAATTCTTTCCAGTTATCCTCCGTTGCCGCATAAATTAGCGGTCTTTCCTCAGCCACTTCTTCTAAAGCAGCCCTCATGCATTCCGGATTTAGAGATACGAGAATCATTGGTTTCCCGTAACCGGCAACCCTCTTCACAACTTCCCTAAACCTCTTAGGGTCGTTAGAAGTGCACCTCACAGCTATTCCGTCAAGCGTAAGGAATTCTCCCACGTAGAACTTTCTGTACTCTACAACCTTGCTGCACCTCTCGTCTATCTCCTTATCATCCAACGTATCCCATACATCGTAGAATAAGGCTGTGGGGTTGAAGAAAGTTAACTCGTGTCTGTGGAGAACGTCTTCTCCACCTATTTTTACGGCGTTGTCACCCTTTCCTATGATAACTTCCTTAACTTCGGGAGATGTTATTTCTATTAATTCTTCAAGCTTTTTCTTAACCTTCGGATTCTTTTCGGCTTCCTTAACAAGTGGCGGACAATCGGTCGGCTTCACGGTTCTCTCTATTATCTGAGCTGCGAAGCTCATGCATGTGTCGTAACCACATTCACCACAGTTCGTTTGAGGAAGATAGCGATAAATTTCGAGGGGACTTTTTACCTTCATTCATCATCCCTCCATCGATATCCAAGCGTTTTCATCCGCCTTCTCAGCAATTTTTCCGGCGAGAGTGTTCATTATCTCCTTGAGAACTGCAACAGCTCCCGGATGCATCATCATGAAGATGTCGACTCCGGCTAAGGCGAGAGTTAAACCAGTGACGATTTCCCAGATCGGCCCTCTTAACTCTCTTGGTCCCCATGGCGTATCTTCTTCAATCGGCGAGTCTTTCATCCAAGCCTCTCTCGCTCCCCACGCGTTGGTGGTTCCGCTCGATATCGGGAAGTTCAAGTCTTGATCTCCCCTCAACCCACTAATTCTTATTCTCTCCATGTTGGTGAAAGCGTAATCCAAACCGTATCCGAGGGCTGCGGTTGTCGGGTCCATTATTAGGCTGTCCCTTGGAATTCCCACTCTCTTCAGCAGATACCTGTTCAGAGTCTTCTGGTTGTTTATGTCCATCTGGGTCCAGCTCAACACGACATGCCCGTACTTCTTGGCAGCATTTCCAATCCTCTCCCAGTCCATGTCAAGAGTTGCCGATGCGAGCATTACCCTCTCTCCTTCCGCAACTTCTGCTGCCTTCTCAAGAACCTCCGGATCTTTCTCCTTGTTTCCACTTCCTCCAATTATAAGCGGAACTTTCACAGCTTGCAAAACTTCCTCAACTGTTTTAGCTGCTTCGCTTGCCGGTCTATCTTCTAAAAGTGGATCCGTGCTGATTAGGTGGAGGGTAACTAAATCTGCTCCGAATTCCCTGACAGCTTTCCTCGCCCATTCGGCTGGATCGTCAAGGACATCCTCGTAATGCTCTCTCACAGCTTTAGCAAGCATCGGTCTTCTGTCGAAAACATCTATCGCTATTACCGGCATGTGAGGCATTTCAGCATCGAAGGTGTAAAATGCCAGACTTCTTTCTCCTCCAACCGTGATCGTGATTTCTCTCGTTCCCCCTTCAGATCTCGTAGCTCCAAGAGTAACCTCCTCAATCTTTCCGGGATATTCAACTTTGTAAGGCTCGAATTTCGCCTCTTTCAGCTTTTCTGGAAGCTTTATCTTCGGAACTTCTACTGTGGGCTTTACCTCAGGGACTTGCACCTGCGGGGCTGCTACTGGCAGCTGAATTCCGAAAGCTTGCGAAAGTCTCTGGAGGTAAGTCAAAGCCATGTTCGCATGGTACAAGAAGTTTCCAAACTCCTGAATCAGGTTTACGTACTGAGTTAAAGCTAAAAGCGCATTTATAGTGTTAGGGTCTACAGCAGCTCCGGGCTCTATCTCTATCTCCAGATCCCCCTCAATTCTTACCCCTTCCAGTTCCTCAACGTTATACTTCTTAAGAAGGTTAAAAAATTCCTCAAGAGTGAATTTTTCCGCCATTCGAGTTCACCTCGCCTTTACACTCAACTCGATAAAATGATCGGCAATCTTCTTAACCTTCCTCATGTATTCGGAATCTTCAGGAAGCAATGTAACGGGCAACCCTTTCAAATCGAGTTCAGCAATTTTTTCATCGTACGGCAAAATTTCAAGAAGTTTCAAACCGTTATCTTCTGCGAACTTTCTAATAGTCTCTTCAGCCTCTTTACTTGCAATTCTGTTTCCGACAAGGTAAATCTCTTTGAAGTTCAGTTCGAGCTCTTCGCTGAGCTCTTTAATTCTTTTAGCGGTAGCCAAACCTTTTTTAGACATGTCCGTTACGACGATGATGTAATCTGCTCCTTCTATCGTTTTTCTGCTGAAATGCTCCAATCCAGCTTCGCTGTCGATGATTATGTAATCGTAGTGCCTCATGAGTTTTCTTAGCACTCCTCTGAGTAAGTTGTTAGCGAAACAATAGCAACCCTCTCCTTCTGGGCGTCCCATCACAAGCAAATCGAAGTTATCGCATTCGCAAATCGCCTCGCTGTAAATCTTCCCTTCAAGCCACTGCTCTTTATTTAAAGTTCCCATATCATCTCTGCTTTCTTGAAATACTTCTCTAATCTCTCCGAGAGTTTTAGTTACGAGTTCAGCTACTCCCAACGCATCGGGAAGATTACTGTCCGGGTCTGCATCTACAGCCAAAACGTTGTTGGTTTTCTTTGAAATAAAATGGGTGAGAAGGGCAGCTAATATCGTCTTCCCGGTTCCACCCTTTCCAGTTACCGCTATTATCATAGCTTTACTCCTCTATAATGACCTCGCTGACTTTTATTTCAGCTCCTTTTAAAGTGATTTTAATAAATTTTCTCTCTTCTTTTTTCTCTTCCATCACTTCCCACCTTTCTTCTCTTCCTTACCCCTGATTATCACTTTGTCGATGATGATCTTAGCATCCTTGATTATAAGCTTAATTCCAGGCTGTTGTCCAGCAGCAGGTAGTTGGATCTGCGGCATCTGAATTTGAGGTATAGCCGGCATTTGCACTGGCTGCATTGGCATCATCGGCTGCTGAACTGGTTGAGCTGCAGGCTGAGCTGCTTCAGCTGGAGCCGCTTCTTCAGCCTTCTCCTCCACCACTTCTTCGACTTTCTCCTCTTCCTCCTCCTTCCATCCCTCGGTGATCTTCTTTCCGTCAACCGGTCTAACAACTCCAGTAACAACTGGGTGGTTCACTTTCTTCAGGAACTCCTTGAGCTCCTCTATCGTCTTCGCATCCTCCTCAGTTGCTATCTTGTCCCTCATGTCCTCCGGGATGTACTTCAGCACTCTCTCTTTCAGCTCTTTGGGCATCCAAACTACTCTGTACCAACCACCGTCTGCCTGAATGAACTTCTTGCTTCTGAAGTAAGCGATTCCAATTCCGAGGAAACCTACAACTTGCTTTCCTCCTCCAGTTTGTCCAGCCATCGTCGAGAACGTCAAACCGTTAGGAGCTGGATCCGGATAACCTCTGTGCACCCAGCCGATTCCGTCGACTTCCGGCATGTAGAAACCGATAACTTCGAAGCATCCGCAGCTCGTGTGTGGATATTCGAAGAAGCTGTGCAGCTTAATTCTGTCGTACTCTCCTCCGCTCTCCTCTTTAGCGAACTCGTTAACTCCAGTGTACTCTCCGCCGATGGGGTCGATACACTCTCCTTTTGGCACAGCCCTGTTCGGCCCTTCCGGATCGACTCTCGCAGCAGCTCTTCCGTCGAACCACGTTATGGCTCCGCAAAGCGACGGTCTGTCCGGGCTGATAACGCAGACGTTCGTCGGAGCGAAGCTCTGGCATAGGGTGCATGAGTAGAACTCTTCCACATCCTCATCGTGGAGCTGTTCCACTCTCGCATCTCTTTCCTCGTAAATCGGCATAGCCATCTCGTTGAGAAGCTTCTCCACCAATTCCTTGTCTGTGATGTATACTGCCTCGATTTTCTCGATAAACGGTAGCTCGTTCTTGAAGAGGAACATCGTAGCAAGAGCTATCTCGGTCAGGCTTTTGAGCCCCTTCTTTATGGCTCCCTTGCTTATTCTGATCCAGATGTCGTACCTCTGGTTTAGGTGCATATATCCTTCAATGTAGTTCTGAAAGTCGTGGTTTCTTCTTTCGATAACCGGCTCAAGGTCGTTGTCAACCTGGTCTCCGGCGACATAGTATATCATGGCATAGGGATACGCTTTTCCTTCCTCCATCTCATCCAGATCTGGGCCAATTAACGTAACCTTCATGTCCTCCACTTGATCCTTCGGCAAAGCTATGACAAGCTCAAATCCCGGCTGAGAAGGTCCGCCGAGTTCTACGTACATGTCCCCTTTCCTGACTCTCTCTCCTTCAAACATCGGAGAAATCTCGAAGGGGAAAGATTCTGGCACGCCTGAAACTTCCTTCTTCTTAACACCCTCCGGAACTTCAACTCTTTTTCTTTCTGCCATTTTCACCACCTCACAGGTTGTTTACAATCTCCTCCAACATGGAATAGTACATATCCTTATTGGCAGTTAAATTCGTGAAGCTAAATTTCGCATGAGGCTGATAAAACTCCTCCAAAGCTACGGTGGTAATCTTCGAGAAGTGCTTCAGGGCTGAAAGCATTCTTGAGAGGTAGTAAGGCAGAAAGCCCATGAAGAGAACTAAGTCGTAGTTTCCTTTTCCGTCGAAGCCTTTCCACTCCTCGTCAAGCAAGAACTGAGTTACTTGGTGAAGTGTGAACACTACCGACTGCGGCTTCACGCCCTTCTCAATGAGTGGCTTACTCGATCCGCCAGTGGCAATTATCGGAATACCCTTCTCGTAGAATTTGACTGCTATTTCCACAAGCTTCTCATCCTTAAGAAGCTGCCCGCCGGTAATTAAAACCGGATGCTTAGCTTTCTTTATCAAATTTACTACAACCTGAGGCTTTACCGCAGTAGCCTCCCTGCTAACTTGAACGTCCGCAATCTGATACCTTCTTGCAACCGGAAACTTATCCTCTTTTTTAACAGCCATTTACATCACCTCAAAAAATTTATTGTGGGGGTTTTTCTCCAGCGTATTTTTCATAGACCTCCTCAACTATAGTTGGATTGAATCCAGCATCGTACTTTCTGATTGGTCCCTCTAAGATCTTCTTCTTGTCCCAGTCTATCTTCCAGCCGTACTCGCTTTCGAGGATGTGGAGTAGCTCATCTTTCATCTTTAACGGCAAGTCTGCTTCACTTCTCACGAACAGGTGCCAGTCGTCGGGGAGCTTTCCAAGATACTTCTGGCTCAGCTCCAAGTAGTGAGTCAGCTTGATCTGCCTTCCCAAGCTCGTGTCGTTCGGTCTTATGCAGAGTCTCGCGAGCTGCACTATAGCTTCCTCCTTGGTTTCAACAGCAACGAGCAAAGCATCCGGAGCCGGCTCTATCGGAACCTTGCTCCTCGTCTTTATGTCGTAGACCCACCACTTTTCTTTCTTGAAGTACTTTCCAAGGTACGCCCTTCTATACTTAGCTCCGTGCGGTCCAACGACTACTGGCACCCCAAGCCTGTTAAAGCCGGTAGCTATGGCGGCAGCTTTGTGACTGTACGGCCCCCAGCTGAATCCAACAGCACCAACTCTGTTCAAAACGTAATCCGCTATTTCAGCGTAGTTTCCTCTTAGCGGTCTCATCGCAAAGATGTTCGCTATCTTTATCGCCGCTCCGGCTATGTGGCTGTTCGCAACGCAGCTACCAACGTTAGCAAGTCCACCAGCGTCGAAATCTCCGGGAGTTTTCTCGTAAAGCGTCTGTCCCTCCTCATCCGTTATCATTCCAAGAGTCATGGCATGACAGCCAGAAGTGACGACGATGTACCTTCTCTTCACGAACTCCTCAAGAATCTCTCTCAAAGACTTTGCTTCGTCTGGATAGTTAACGCAACCGACTGCCGCGATAACTCCGGGAATCTGTCCCATCACTATTGGCTGCCCGACGTTTCTTATTTCTGTGTCCTGTATCGGACCCCTTCCAACCCTCATCTTGCCCTTCTTGTTGTAGAGTCTGTCGAAGTTGCTCGCCATTATCACGTTGATTATCTTTATGTTCTTCGGGCACGCTTGCTCGCATTTGCCGCAAGCAATGCACTGCTCTTCAAGCTTGGCAAGCTTGCTCAGATCCTTGGTCTTTTGGGCGTGAGCCATTCCTTGGTCAATCCTCAGATTGTGCGGGCAAGTAAAAACGCAGCTCATGCACTGCGTACACTTGTTTATCTCATTCCACAACTCCTCGTCATTTGCAAAGAACCTGTACTTCCTATTTCCTCCGTGCTTCTTGAAGATTGCCTCTGCAACAAGCGGAGCAACCTGTCCAACCTTCTCCGGCACTGGTAGGAAAACACCTGGCAGCTCTCCGCTGACAAGAGCGTTGACGATCTTTTCGACTGGCCAGTCGCTCGCATCTGGCAAACCTCTCGCTGCTGCGTCGCTTGTTGCTATTAACGGAATGCCCATAGCCTTGCAAGCCTGCAGCAAGTCCGCTCTTATGCACTGTTCGTCACTTATCATTACATCAGGAATTCCGGACCTTATGACTCTCAACTGGTAGCTTATCGGACCGAAGATTTTAGCTCTTCCCCCACTAACCCTCGTCATGTCGTGGGCTGTACAGCAAAGTCCAGCGATTTCGAAATCATCAAGTCTACCCATCTCCTCAAGGTAATCGAGAATCGGTTTGGAATACAGAACGTTGTGACCCACAACCACGATCACAGGCTTGTTCTTGTCAACTATACCAAATCCCGTATCCGTCAACGGAACATTTGGTTCAGCCTTCGGCATGTTGTAAGCTACAATCTGAGCTATATCCGCTATTTCCATCACCACATGGTCAACCATGCTTATGTGCATCGCTTTACTCTCGTAGTCAAGGTAACTCTCTTCGTTTCCTATGTGCGTTGCATGCAAAACTCTCATCAACTCTCTCTCAGCCCACTCCATCGCTTCCCTCAAATCCCCAAGAGTTCTTGGTCTTATTCCAACGACGGTTCTTATTATTGGAGCTTCTACATTTACATTTCCTCCGAGGTCAATCGGATAATCTTCCCCAAGCTCTTCAATTAAATGATCAAGTAAGTGTCTCGCATGTCCTCCGTGGGAGGCAGCTCCGATACAACAAGCGATAGTAACGAGTCTCGCCTTAGCAGTCTTTAAATCAATTCCGCAAGCTCCTTTCTTGTTCTGGGACAGATCGCAGGGACCCATCGTACAGAGGTTGCAGAAGTCTTGGACGGGAGCGTAGAAAGGTTCGTATCTCTCAAGCAGCTTCATGTCCCACTTTCTCAACTCGATGATTCCCGGTTTCGGAGTTGGTCCCATCTCTTCCGCCCATTCTTCAGCTTCCTCGATTACCTTACCTATTTTTATGCTTACGTTCCTCATTTCGTCTATCGCAAAAATACCCTCTCTCAACTCAAACGCCATACAAACACCTCCATCCCACAATTAACTTTTGTTTTAAAACTATATACGTTTTTCCCTTTTATTCGAAATTCCCGGTTAACGAACTTTAACTTATAGGTCATAATTCTATCCCCTTTCTTTTATTATTGTTATTATTTCATCGGGTTTTGTAACCTCTCCGTCTGCTAACTCCACTGTGGCTTTAAACTTTTTGAAATTTTCAAAATCCGTAAGGTAGGAAGCATATATGCTGTTGGGAATAACAGCACCATTTTCCGGAGCTGCATCGGTGTAAAGGAGTTTGAGTTTTACCGATCTTCCGTTTGCAGTTATTTTAACGATGCTCCCCTCTTTAAGTCCGTTTTTCTTCGCAAATTCTTCATCGACATAAATTACAGCGGAACTCTCCACGTAATCTTCGCTGAACTTTCCCCTGTCAACCCCTTCGCTCTGAAAGCTAATTCTCGCGACAACAACTTCAACTTCAAACTTTTTGAGGTATTTGGCAAACTGGAGCGGCATCAGACCACCTCCAGAAGCTCGTTCAAAATAGTGACATCGTTGATTTCCCTCTGCTCCAGCGGTTCAAGCTCAACTTCCACCCCGTCAATCCTCTTCATCTTTCCTCCCGTCTCTATTCCGGAAATAGCTGAGGGAATAACCACGCTCGCAATTTTTCCTGTGAAGTTCTCCCTCGGATCGATGACGATCGTTTTGATCTTAGCAAGCTTTTTCGAGTATTCGAAAGGCAGAGAAGCTACTGGGTCGGTGCCAATAACTACCGCCGCATCTATCTTTTCCTTTTCGAGTAACTCGTAGAATGCAAAATCTTTCGAAGATCTCTTCTCTCTGAAGCTG
>WAQS01000252.1 GCA_015520115.1 Ferroglobus sp. | reverse complement strand
GTTGCCGCTTTCGAGGCTGGAATAAAACTCGGAGCCCTCTTCCATCAATTTGTCGGAATTCCTGTGAGTTTCGAAAATGTCGAACTTGTCGAAAAAACCATGGAAAGTTGTATGAAGCTGCAACCTTATGTAGTTGACGCCGAGGTAAAGATAGACAGGAAGAAGCTCAAAGAAAGGCTTTCATCCTTTAACTACACTTCCCTCGACGGAGACATGATTTTTGCAAGAGTGAAAGTGAAGGTAAACGACGACGAAGTTGAGGCTGTACTCGAATACGACAAAAAGCTGAAATATCCCCTTATGAAATTGCTCTTATGAATTCATCAACGATCCTCTTCGGCGGAAAACTCCTCGCTCCATAGTGTTGAATGTTGTAGGAAGCTACGAAGTTTCCGAGCTTCAAGCACTTCTTAATATCAAGCCCAAGAATTCTCCCGTAAATGAATCCGGAAGCAAAGGCATCTCCAGCCCCAGTGGTGTCAACCGGAGTCACTTCAAAAGCTTTCTCGAAGAACCAAACGCCGTTAGAGTAAGCTTCGGCTCCCCGCTTACCCAAGGTAACAACGACGGTCGGACAGTAATCAAAAACTCTCTCCCCAAGTAGCTTGAGTTCGGACTCTGAAAGAATTAGAGTATCGACGTACTTCAAAAGCTCCTTCAACTTCTTCAATCCCATGGAGGCGTAGGGATAACCGGGATTCAGAATCACCTCTATCTTAAATTTCTTAGCCTTTTTAGCCACTTTCGTGTGGAAATCGAGGCTCTTTTCGCTTGGATAAGGATCGAGGTAAACGTAGTCGAGATCAAAAAATTCCTCATCATCTATTTCGACGTCAAGATGAGTTGAAGCATTTGGATGAACGAAGAACGTCCTCTCCCCGCTACTATCCACGAAAACTTCCACCACTCCCGTTTTCCCATTAACCTCCCAGAGCTTTAAAATCACACCAGCCCTCTCCATGCTTTCCCTGAAAATCTTCGCCTCTTCGTCTTTACCAATAGGAGAGAAGAACTTCGCCTTCACGCCGAAGCTTGCAAGTCCGAAAATGACGTTTGCTGCAGCTCCCCCCGGCAACTTGAAACTTTCTTTTACAATTGCGTGTCCGCCCCTCTCGGGATATTTGTCGATCACATTTATTATATCCACCAAAGCTGGTCCAAAGCCGGCAATCATCGTTAAAACAAAAGCTTTAAATTGTTAATAAATTATACTGAGGGTGTGAAAGTTGCCATAATCGGTGGCGGAGCTGCCGGCATGAGCGCTGCGTCAAGAATTAAGAGACTTAACCCAAAAATGGACGTTCACGTTTTTGAGAAAAGCAACTTCGTAAGTCACGCTCCCTGCGGAATTCCTTTTTTTGTTTCGGGAATTGTCGGAGATGTTAACGAGCTTTGTGCCTATACTGCAGATTTTTTTAGAGAGGAGAGAAAAATTAATGTTCACTTAAACGCTGAGGTTGTGGAGGTCGAATACGGGATGCTTGAGTACGTTGAAAAAGGAAGAAGCAAAACCTACGAATGGGACTATCTCCTTTTTTCCACCGGAGCTTCCCCGATAAAAATTTCGAGTTCGAAAAAAGTTCATTACGTTAGGTCGATAGAAGATGCACCCAGAATAAAAGCGATTGCCGAGAAGTCCGAGAAAATCGTGGTAGTCGGGTGCGGGTATATAGGAGTCGAAGTCGTCGACGCTTTGACGAATCTCGGAAAGAAGGTTATTGTTATCGAAAAAGAGTATCCCCTCCCCGATCACGATGTCGAGGTTTCCGAATTGCTGCTAAGTGAAATGAAAAAATATGCGGAAGTTAAAACTGGAGAGGCTGTAGAAGAGGTTAGAGAAGTAGGAGAGAAATTGGTGGTGGAAACTAAAGAAAACGAATACGAAGCGGATATGGTTATTTCCGCTATTGGTGTTAAACCGAACGTAGAGTTGGCGAAAAAGCTCGGAGTAAAGCTTGGAGAGAGCGGAGCGATAAGAACCGATTCTTTTCTCAGAACGAACGTGGAAAACGTTTACGCAGCCGGAGACTGTGCTGAAATCACGAACGTCATAACCCAAAAACCGGACTGGATACCTTTAGCTGCACCAGCAAACAAGATGGGGTTCGTAGCTGGAAGCAACATAGCGGGAAAGCAAATGAAGTTTCCGGGAGCTTTAAAAAGTCAAATGACATCGTTCAGAGATTTAGAAATAGGAAAAACCGGTTTAAGTGAAAAAGAGGCAAAAAAACACGGATTTGATGCGATCTCAGTTACGATAACCTCACGAGCCACAGCAAAATACATTCCCAACGGAGAGCTGACGGTAAAGATGGTGGCTGAAAGAAACGGCAGAGTTCTCGGAGTTCAGGCGATAGGGAAGGGTGTGGCTAAAAGGATATATGCCGCAGCCTCGCTACTCTATAAAAACGCAAAAGTCGAGGATTTCTTCTTCGTAGACCTTCCCTTCTACCCGCCAAAATCTCCGGTGTGGGATCCGCTGGTTATAGCCGCGAGAAACCTTATGAGATTAATCTGATTAGTTTCTCCAAATGCTCAAGCTCCTTTTTTATAGCCTCAACCGCTTTGGTGTTGTCGAGATACTCCAACATGCTTCCACATTTCGGACACATGAAGTTGTACTCCATCGCCTCTTCATAGTTAACTTTGATGCATCCATTCTTGCAGAGATAGTAAACATTCTGATCTTCCTCCTTTAACTTTTCTTCAAGATTTCTCTTAGTTTTCATAAGTTCTCTCAGCAAAACTTCCTTTTCCTTCTCGTAGTTCAGCTTCCAGAAGTATTCGATCCAGCCAGTGTCGTCGTCTTTAACCCTTCTGTATGAGGCTAAACCTACTTCATATAGAGCAAAAAGGGCTTTTCTGACCTCATTTATTTCGACTCCCAACTCGCTGGATATCTGCTCATCTGTGAACTCATCTTCCAAACCCATAGAATATATAACAAGCCCAATTTCCCCGGCAACCCTTTCGATAAGCTCTGCTAAAAGCTCGTCTACTTCGCTAATCGCTTCCTCTTTTACCTTCACAAAAATTAATTAGAACTTCAACATTTTTTAACTTTACGCAACAAAAGTATATATACTCGCTAACTCAATTATTCTTGCTGCAGAGCGAGCGAGGTGAAAAGAATGAAAGCTCCAAGCGACACAACAAAGTATCTCATTCACGCAGAAATCGTTGCGGAAGGAGTTGTTGAACGCCCAGACGTTGTCGGAGCAATATTCGGACAAACCGAAGGATTGCTCGGCGATGATCTGGATCTCAGAGAGCTTCAGAAAACTGGAAGGATAGGGAGGATAGAAGTAAAAATAGAGAGCAAGTCGGGAAAAAGCTACGGAGAGATAAAGGTGCCCAGCAGCCTCGATAAGATAGAGACAGCAATTCTTGCCGCCGCTTTGGAAACTATCGAAAGAGTAGGTCCGTGTTCGGCTAAGATCAAAGTCAAGAAGATAGAAGACGTAAGAGCAAGCAAGAGAAAGAAAATAATCGAGAGAGCTAAGGAAATCCTGAAAGAGCTGTTTGAGGAGCCGGAAATCGAAAGCGAAAAAATAGTAGAGCTTGTTAGACAAGCAGTAAGAAGCGAGGAGATAATAGAGTACGGAGAAGAAAGATTGCCAGCCGGTCCAGCTATAGATGAGAGCGACGCCATAATAGTCGTTGAAGGAAGAGCCGATGTACTTAATCTACTCAAGCACGGAATAAAGAATGTCATAGCAGTCAACGGAACAAACGTTCCGAAAACCATAGTTGAGCTAAGTAAAAAGAAAACCGTCACGGCTTTTCTCGATGGAGATCGTGGAGGGGATCTCATCCTCAAAGAATTGCTGCAAGTAGCGGATATCGACTACGTGGCGAGAGCTCCAGAAGGAAAAGGAGTGGAAGATCTGACGCAAAAGGAAATAATTAAAGCGCTAAGAAATAAAGTTCCCGTTGAGCAGATACTATCGAAGATGGAGAAGAAAGTCGAAGAGAAAGAAACCGCTGAGAAGGAGGAGAAGGAGAACAAAGAGGAAGAGTTGGACCTTATAGCCGCCCTTAGAAAGCACAAGGAGGAAATCGAAGGCAAACTCTTAGCGAGGTTCATAGACAGCGATATGAACGTCGTGAAGGAGATACCCGTTAGAGATCTCGTGAAAGTGCTAAAGACGAACAACATAAAAGCGAGCGGAATAATATTCGACGGAGTTATAACGCAGAGAGTGGTGGACATTGCTGCGAAGAAGAACATAAGCTATCTCGTTGGAGTTAGGTTGGGTAGCGTTGTTAAAATCCCGACGAAGCTTAAAATCATAACTTTTGACGAGCTTTAATTTCATCTCTTCGAAAAAAACTATATAATCCTCCTTTCAACACATTTTTTTAATGATAGAATTGCTGATTAAGCACGCTAAAGAAATCGCTAAAGCAGTAGGGGCGAAGAGAATAGTTTTACTTACCGACGAATACGTTAACCCGGAAAGTATCGACGATAACGAAGTTAAGGTTGTACTCTCCCCGGAAAAGTACGTTAACGCTGTGAAGAACACGATATCCATGGCAGACTCTTCCGGCTTCTTTGAGAAAGTTCTCGCCACTCCCGGGATCTCCGAATTCCTAACGAATTACCTTCAGATAATTGGAGAGTTCGGGAAGAGCGTTCTTGTCGTGAGTGTTGGAACGCTTAAGGGGATAATCGTTCTTGATGCGGAAAGCAAGTTTGAAAGAGTACTTAAAGAGTGTTCGAAATACGTCGATCCCGAAGTTTTAAGAGCCGTGATTGCTCTTGCAATAGCCATTGGAGCCGAGGGAAGGGAAGGTAGGAAAATTGGAACGGCTTTCATAGTTGGGGACACGGAAGAAGTTCTGAAGAGATCGAGGCAAATCGTTCTCAACCCATTCGAGGGACATGATGAAAGTGTGAGAGATATAAAGAACCCGGAAAATTGGGAAACAATAAAGGAGTTCGCCCAAATAGACGGAGTTTTCATTGTGGATGAGAAGGGTGTGATAGTTGCGGCTGGAAGATACCTGAACGTTGAAGGAGACGTGGAAATAAAATCCGGACTCGGAGGGAGACACCTGGCTGCTGCTTCCATAACTAAAAATACTAAGGCTATAGCTGTTGTAGTTTCTGAAAGCGGTGGAAATGTGACGGTTTGGAAGGACGGAAAGATAATCCTTGAAATACCGGTTTCGATGATGTAAATGCCAAGGATAATTCTTTTTACGGGAAAAGGAGGAGTTGGGAAGACGACTATCGCTTCAGCTACCGCGTTCTTAGCAAGCGATCTTGGATACAAAACTCTTGTGATTTCTTCCGATCCAGCCCACAGCCTTTCTGATGCTTTCGAAGTGGAGTTAGGACATAAACCAACGAAAATAAATGAGAGGCTCTACGGAATGGAGGTAAACGTTCAGAAGGAACTTGAAGAACATTGGGATACAATAAAAAAGTACTTATCGCTATTCTTCAAAAGCCAGGGAATAGATGATGTTTTAGCCGAAGAGCTTGCCATATTTCCCGGGTTTGATGAACTTGCAAGCCTTTTGCACCTCATAGAGTTCCACGAAAGTTCAGATTTCGATTTAATAGTTCTTGATTGCGCTCCAACGGGAGAAACTTTAAGGCTCTTAAGCGTTCCGGAAATGGCAAAATGGTACATGAACAGGTTTTTTGGTATAGAAAAGAAGCTTCTGAAGATTGTAAGACCAATAGCGGAGCCGATAATCGATGTTCCTCTTCCAGATGACAACGTTCTCGATAAGGTGCAGGAGCTTTACGTAAAAATAGGTAAAGTTAAAAACGTCCTCGAAAGTGAGAATACGACGATTAGAATCGTTATGAACCCAGAAAAAATGGTTATAAAGGAGAGCGAGAGAGCTTTCACTTACTTAAACCTCTTCGGCTACAGGGTCGATGCGGTCATCGTAAACAAACTATTCCCAGAAAAAGATGAAGAATTCGTAAGGAGCTGGAGAAGAATTCAGGAAAAGTACATGGAGGAGATAAGGGAGAAGTTCAACCTGCCTATTTTAAAAGCCTACTACAGAGAAAGAGAAGTTGTCGGAAAAGATCTATTAGAGTTCGCCAGAGAAATTTACGGAGGGAGGGATCCGACAGAGATTTTCGCAAGAGAGCAACCGATGAAAATTTACAGCGAAGATGGTTACATGGTTCTGGCTGTGAAAGTTCCCTTCGCCAAGAAGGATGAACTGAAGCTCTTAAAAAGAGGAGACGAACTGATCGTTTTGCTCGGTCAATGGAAGAGGTATATTTACCTTCCCCAAAGCTTGGCTTACAGGGAAGTAAGCAAGGCAAAGCTTGAAGGGGGAGAACTAAAAGTCTACTTCAGTTAGTTTTTTATC
>WAQS01000251.1 GCA_015520115.1 Ferroglobus sp. | reverse complement strand
ATATATATGCTTGTTTATTTCTTGGAGGAGATTACGTAATACTTGAAGACACGGAAATGGCGGAAAAGTTACATAAAATTACTGTACCTTTTTCAAAATACGTAATAACTCCAAAATGCTTTCTGAGGGATTTTGGGAGTAGGCATATTAGAGTTAACAGTTTTTTTGAGCTCATGTACTTGCATCCAAATTATTTTGAAGCTAATAAGGCTGTTTACGACTACTTGGATTTCTCAAAGGATGAAAGATTCGTTGTTTTCAGAACGATTTCGTGGAACGCGTACCATGACAGAGGACTTAAAGGTTGGGAGGATTACAAAAAAGCGATTAAAACCATCGAGGATCTTGCAAACGTTGTTGTGCTAAGCGAGAATAAAAACGGAGGGAATGTCAAAATACCTCCCGAACTTGCGCATTCTCTATTGTATTATGCCGATCTTTACGTCGGCGAAGGTGCTACGATGGCGGTGGAAGCTGCTCTCCTCGGAACACCTTCGATTCACGTGGAATCCACATCTTCTGGAATCGCCACGGGCTTGATGTCTGGAAATCTGCTTGAGCTAAGAAACAAATACAACCTCCTTGAGTTTTACGCGAACCAGAAGAATGCTGTTGAGAGGGCGATAGAGATTCTTGAGGATAAGAAATCTAAGAGAATTTGGAGAAAGAGGAGAAGCACTCTTCTAAAAGAAAAGATCGATTTAACGGAGTGGCTTGTAAAATTTACAGAGAATATTAAACGTTAATTATCATCATGATAACAAGTTATCCTTATTTATGGAAGAAAAGTTTTTATAGTTGTATCAATAAAGGTTCATTAAATTGAAAATTTAAAGGAGATTGGTGTATGAAGGAATGAAAAAAACGTTTAAAGCTTTGATAGGGCTTGTTGCGCTCGTGCTGGTGTTGCCGAAAGCCATGGCTATAACAACCGATGGCGATTTGGCTGACTGGGGTGTTACGTTCGACGAACTGAGAGATGGTTTGAACGACTCAAGCATTCCCGGAGAGAACGGAAATGTATCGGCTTGGCTACCTAATCCGGGAGTCAGGTTCGTTATCGAAGACAACGTCGATCCAAAGCTTGGGTATGCGGATGCCTACGCTACTGGAGTGCACATAAAAGGTATCGGCTCTTCGTACTCTGATTACTATGAGCCGTTGATCGACGGACAACCGCAGCCATTGGGAAGAGAGAAGTACGACATGGAAGCGATGTATGTGTCTGAGGATGAAGATTTCATTTACGTTGCGATTGTTTACTCCGGTAAACCAGATGACATTGGCGACTTAGCTTTAAACTTGGACGGTAACAAATCAACGGGAGATTACGGATATGAATTTGGAGTAAGACTTTATTATCCATCGAACCACCCGATGCGAGGAACGATGGTCGGCAATCTTGCGCTTTACGAAATCTACGACACATCATCACCGGGAAGCTGGAAAAAAGCGACACATGATGATGCATCCCCTGCAAGAATGAAAATACACTCTCTTGGAGATCCAGTTGGCTACGCTCCGGGTTTCTGGAGAGACAGCGGGATAATGGATTTCGAAAAGACTAACTACATAATAGAGCTTGCGATTCCTAAGGTCTTCGTTGGAATGGAAAACAAGAATTTACCTGAGCAACCTCTGCCCAAGAAAATTCACTTGACAGAGTACTGCGGCAACGATGACATAGACATCCCAATACCGGAGTTCGGGTTGTTGGCGATACCTATCGGACTGCTGTTCGGAATGATATATGTTGTAAGGAGAAAATAATATCAAAATTTTTTAATTTTTATTTTTGGAGGGAATTAGCATATACTCCAGAATTGGTGCTAAATCCTTTTTCAAGAGAAATGGTTTTGCCGAAAATATTGTCGTTAGCCATGATGGTGTAGCTTCCAACGAACCAGTTAAGCTACGAATAAGTTTTTTCGGGAAAAATTTCGACGTTCATCAACTTTACGACTTCTTCCAAAAAGGTTGCGAACTATCGGAATTCGTGGAAATCGACAAAACGCTTGCCAAAATCGAGTACAATTTATTTGAAGTTATCGGCTACGTTCTCTCCGGAGACTTTGAAAAAGATTGTTTAAAAGAAGGTCTCGATCTTGCGAAAATCGGGAAGATGCCTTATTTGGACGTTCTTGAACAAAAGCTGGTTGGTATTATCGCAAAATTGTACAATCAAAATGGGTTTCCGCTTTTAAGAAAGCGTTTTCCTTTCTCTATATGCTTAACCCACGACGTTGATGAAGTAAGGAAAACGTATCAGTACTTCACGAGAGCCCTTAGGTTTGCTAAATCCGGCGAAGTTAGCAGATCATTTAAAGAGCTTCAAAACTTCTTTATCGACAAAATTAAAAGAAAAAATCCCTTCTGGACGTTTGAAAAATTAATGGAAGTCGAAAATTCTTACAAGGTTAGATCGACGTTTTTCTTTCTTGAAGAATCTGCCAAAGTTACCGCAAATCCAGTTAGCTGGAAGCACTACGGAAGAAGGTATAAATTCGATGATGAGAAAATGACGAAAATAATCAAAGAGCTCGATAAAAATGGGTGGGAAGTGGCTCTTCACGGCTCTTACAATTCTTTTAACGACCTGAATTTACTGGAAATGGAAAAAAATAAGCTGGAAAAAGCTCTTGGAAAAAGAGTTCTTGGGATCAGGCAGCACAATCTGAATTTCTCAATTCCCTACACTTGGAAGATTCAGAGAAAAGCGGGATTTCTTTACGACACATCTCTCGGATTTAAAAGTTCGGACGGCGTAGGATTTAGATGGGGGACAAGTAAACCCTTCAAACCCTTCACAGAGCAAGGAGAAGAAATAGACATCCTGGAAATACCCCTGACTTTGATGGACATCTCCTTAAAAAGTCCTGAAGAGAGTAGAGAAGTTGTTGAAAAATTAATCAACAGCGTTAAGGATTTTGGGGAGGTTTTTTGTGTTCTGTGGCATCATGCACTCTTCAATCCCAGAGATTTTGGAGAGTGGATCGAGCTTTACAGTTATATTCTTGAATTAGGAAAAACGAAGGGAGCCGAATTTCTCACGGCATCTGAAATTAACGACATCTGGAGAAGAAGGGAAGAGAGTCCTTTAAAAGTTGTTTACGGTAAAAATAAGGTTGCTTATAGCTGCGATTATCCGTTCGTTCGGATGGATGTGGTTTGAATGATCGAAGTGAGAGTTTTGGAGGATAAGGATCTGTGGAACGAGTTGATTCGTTTATCCACCCATGCGACGATATTTCACGAGTGGGATTGGTTGAAAGAAGCTGAAAAACATTCGGGATGGAGACTTTTCCCTCTCGTCTGCTACAAGGGTATGGAGCCTGTATGCTTACTTCCGGTGTTTTACAAGAAGATTAGAAGTCTTAACTTGGTATTCTCCCCACCGCCAAAGTTGGCGATTCCCTATTTAGGCATGCTGATCTTAAATAATAGTGAGTTGAAAAACAGTATAATCGAATCTAATTACCGACGTTCAATCGGAGCGCTGAATGAGTTTTTTAAAGAGTTGAATTCCGATTTCGTGAGGATTTTCACACCTCCAAATTTTATCGACATGAGACCTTTTAAGTGGGACGGATATTCAACGGAACCTTTCTACAGCTACGCAATAAACCTTGATAGAAGCCGGGAGGATCTCTGGATGTCCCTTGAAAAAAAATTGAGACAAAATATAAAAAAAGCGAAAAAACAAGGATTCGAAATCTACGAAGGTGGAAGAAGGGAGCTGAAAAAAGTGGTTGAGCTTGTTAATCTGAGATATTCGGAGCAGAACAAGAGTTCAGATGTGAACTTGGAATACCTTTTGGAGGTTTACGGAATTTTCAAGGATAACGTGAAGGTTGTGGTAGTGGATTATGAAGGAGAGATTGTAACTGGGATCATCGATCTCGCCTATAGAGATAGAATCTCAAGCTGGATAGGTAATCCCAAGGTTACTGTCTCCGGAACTTACCCGAACGATCTACTGAATTGGCATGTTATCGAAAATGCTCAAAAAAGGGGTTACAAAAAATACGAAATAATCGGGGCGAACACTGAAAGGTTGTCGGAATTTAAAGCCAGATACAATCCTGATCTGTGGATATACTTCCTTGTTGCGAAGAAGAACTTGAAGGGGAGCATTGCAAGTGCCCTATACAGCGTTGTAGGAGAACGATTCAAATGAAAGTTTTAACGGTGACTCCATGGTACCCCCATTCGGAAAATAAAGCCTCTGGGATATTTGTGAGAGACATTGCGATTGCTACCTCCGAATACGTTGAGAACACTCTCGTGCACATTCACTCGGAAAAAAGAGCGAAAAAAGCTGTTGAAGTGAAAAAGTTTAGGGATAATGGCATCTTGGTTTACAGAATTTCCGTAAAAAAACTTCCAGTTAAGCTTCACGTTTTTCTGTATCCTGTTGTGATCTTTTCTCTGCTAAAAATTGAGAGAGATGTAAAACCTGATATCATTCATGCTCACGTCTTTACCGCGGGAATTCCTTCCATTCTTGTTGGGAAATTGAGAAGGAAGCCAGTGCTGCTGACGGAACACATGAAATTCCAGAAAAAATTTAAAAAAGGGCTGTTGGATAGGTTTAGGGAATTTTTAGGTAAAATCGTTCTAAGCAATGCTGATGCTGTTGCTGTTCCTTCGAACTTCTTTAAAAAATATCTTACAAATCTGGGAGTTTCAAGTAGAATTTTCGTGATTCCCAATGCGGTGAACACCGAAGTGTTCAGAAAGAAAGACGATGAAAGAAAAGACGAAACCAAAGGAATTTTCGTTGGATGGTTGGATCCGATAAAGGGTATCGACAAGTTGTTGGAAGCAGTTAAAAATCTGCCTTCAAATCCGGGAGGTTTCTCTCTCCTTTTGGTTGGAAGCGGGTCTCTCTTTGACTACTACAAGAAATTGAGTGGGAAGTACGGATTAACTGATTGTGTTCACTTTCTTGGATCGAAAAGGAGAGATGAAGTTTCAAAGCTCTTGCAGGAGAGCGATTTTCTCATTCTGCCAAGTTTGTGGGAAGTATTCGGAGTTGTTGTGATAGAAGCAATGGCTTGCGGAAAGCCGGTGATAGTGAGTGACAAAGGGCAGAGAGAGATAGTCGTGAGGAAAACCGGGATAGTTGTGGATGTGAACGATGGGAAATCCTTGATGGAAGCTATAAAATGGATGATAGAAAACCACAGAAAGTTTCCGAGCAACTTTATAAGGAATTACGCTGTGAGAAAGTTTTCGTTTTCGAAAATCGGTAAGATGTATTCCGATCTTTATCGGAAGGTCATTTCCGGGGAAGTATAATGCAGAAAAAAGTAATGATATACGATGCAGCAGATTCACCAGCCTTACCGATAGCCAGGTCTTTGGGGAGAAGAGGCGTTGAAATTCACTTGGCCTCAAGTAAAGAGAGAGCTTCGGCATTCCATTCTAAATTTTCCTCGAAAAATTATCTTGTGAGGAACTACCGGGAGGCTCTGGAAGTTGCCATAGATGAGGGTTGTGAGCTTTTCATCCCACTGCTTTCCGAAAAAGAGCTCGTTGAAGTTGCTAAAATGAAATCAAACGAAATAAAAATAGCCTGCGGAGATTACGAAGCTGTTGAAACCTTGATTGATAAGAGAAAAATCACTGAAATCGCTCAAGATATTGGTATTCCAGTTCCTGAAACATTTTTCCCGAAAACTGAGGAGGACATTTTTGAATTTGCAAAATCCGGAGAATTCATTTTAAAATTGAGGGTCGGTAGTGGAGGGAGGGGTGTTTACAGAATTAAGAATTTAGAAGAGTACTTCTCTCTTAAACGAAATTTAAAGTTCAATGAGGAAGATGTGCTTCTCCAGAAAGCTGTAAAAGGAAAGCAGCTGAGCGTTTCAGCGTTGTCTGATGCGTCCGGATTTATTGTCGCCTTTGTTTACGAGAGGTTGAGGTTTCATCCTCATCCCTTCGGACCGGCAACGTATCTCAAAAGCTCAAGAGACGCTGAATGCCTGCTTTACTCGGAAAAGTTAGCGAGGAGAGTTAAGTATTCGGGAATCGTAAACTTTGATTTCATCGCTGATGAGGCTGATAACAAACCAAAGCTGATCGACGTGAATCCAAGGTTTTGGGGAAGCGTCAACGCAGCAGCGGTGTGCGGAATAGATTTTCCTTGGCTGGTCTATCAGTTTTACTTAGGCTCAGTTGATGAGTTCGCAGAAGAGTACGTTGAAGGAATCCATCTGAGAAGTGTTGTTGATGATTTAAAGTCTGTTGTAAGCATTCTCTCATCAAAAGATGAGTCGATGAGAAGCAAAGCTAAAGCTTTACTCGACTTTCTTAATTTTTTCAAGTATAAAGAGTTCATGTTCGATTTTTCGGATCCGCTTCCGAATCTTTACGAGATCCTTGGAATTTTGAGGAGGAGAATTTAACATGGCGGAATACGAGGTTGAAATTGTAGATAAAAGAGATGAGTGGAATGGATTGGTGGATAGAGCGGATTATACGACGATATTCCACGAATGGGATTGGCTGAAAGCAGCGGAAAAACACTCGAACACGAAGCTTTACCCTCTGGTTGTAAAAAAGAATTCAACTTCTGTAGCAATCTTCCCGGTTTTTGTAGGGAAAAAGCTCGGCTTAAGATTTGCTCTCTCGCCCCCTTCAAAGGCAATAATGGTTTACCTCGGGCCGGCTTTAATTTCCCACAGGGAAATGAAGCAGAGCAAAAAAGAAACTGCTTTGATTGAATCAATTAAAGCCGTGGATAATTTTCTTAAAAAACTTGAAGTTGACTACGTAAGAATAAGAACTCCGCCTTTTTTGATTGACTCACGACCATTCAGCTGGAGCGGGTATTCAGTATTTCCCCAGTATACGTACGTTTTGAACTTGGAAAAAGAACTTTCGAAAATCTGGGAGGACTTGGATAGATCCCTACGAAGGAGCATAGAGAAATCCAGGCAGAAAGGAGTGGATGTTAGAGAAGGCGGTTTTGAGGATCTGGAGTTCGTAAGGCTCAACATGAAGAAGAGATTTCAGGAAATGGGTGTTAAAGTTCCGGAAGATTACTACGAGAGCTACTTTAAAGAGCTTTTCAAGAAGTATTACCCCGAGAAAATGAGGATATTTGTGGCGGAGCACTTACAAGAGCCTGCTGGAGGAATTATTTTGCTTGTCCACAAGGATAGGGTGTCCTACTGGTTCGGTATGAGCAAGACAACGCTGAAGGGGGTTTATCCGAACGATGTTCTTCAGTGGGAAGCAATTAAGTGGAGCTGGGAAAGCGGATTCAGATATTACGAGGAAATAGATGCCGGAGATGATCCGAGGCTGAGACATTACAAGGCGAAGTTCAACCCGGAGTTGGTTCCTTGGTTTTCTACTTCAAAAAACCTATCTATGTTGGGGAAGGTGGGAAACGCTGTTTACTTTTCCCTTAAAAAGTTAAAAGGCAGGTTTTAAGATGACTGGAAAATGGGAGCTAACGCGGGAGGAGCTTGCGGATTTTGTCTCTTCTTTGAGAGAGGAAAAAGAGATGTTTAGGACTCCTTTAGAAGATTTGGTGAAATCTGAGGTTATTCTCGTTGAAAGGGTGAATGGTGAAATAGCGGGAATTTGTGGGATCATTAAGGAGAGAGTATTTCCCCGCTTGTACTTGGTTGTTAGAAGAGATTATCAAGGCAGGGGTGTGGGGAAAAAACTACACTTGAGATTAAAAGAGTGCGTTGAGGAGAATTATTTCCTCGTGAAAGTTACAGTTCGAAAAAACAATAAAAAAGCTTTATCTCTATATAAGGATGTAGATTACAGAGTCGTCAGGGAAGACGATGGGTTTTACTACATGATCCGACTGACAAAATACGTGTTCTTCCAACCAATCATCGTTCTTTTGTTTAAACTCATTTGTAGACTCAGTTTTTTCGTTAAGTATCGTTTACGAACTTTCTGGAGGGGATAGATGAATACAGCAAAAAGGGTTGCCAAGAATACCCTTGTTATGGTTTTTGGAGAAATTAGTGCAAAAATCCTCACAGTTGGTTATACGATACTCCTTGCGAGACACTTATTAGTTGAGGGTTTTGGAGTTCTCTCTTTTTTCCTCGCTTTAACGGGGATGCTCAGGTTGTTCACGGATATTGGCTTTTTTGAATTGACGATAAGAGAAGTTGCGAGGGACAAAACGGTTGCGAAAAAGTTCTTTTCAAACGTACTCCTGTTAAAGTCGATAACAGTGGTTGCAATTTTTGGAGCATTTTTCCTCTATCTATTTTTTGCAGATTATCCTCAAGAAGTGGAGCTTTTAGCTTGCCTGCTTGGTTTGGCTGTCGCCATAGACTCCTTAGCTTCGGTATTTCGTTCGATCTTGCAAGGATTTGAGGAGATGCTCTACATCTCTTTAGGTAAAATTTTGAGAAGTGCTGTTTTACTTAGCGGGACTGTTGTTTTAATCATTTTTAATTTTGGCTTGGTGGAATTCGGAGTGTTGTATTTAATCGCAAATACAATCTCCTTCACGTTTCTCGTATCTGCACTCGTAAAAAAGGTAATGTTTGAAAAGATTTCCTTTGAATTCGATAAAAGATTCTGGAAAACTATTTTCAGAGAAGGCATTCCTTTCTGGGCTGCGACGGCTTTTGTCGTAATTCTGAACGATACAGACAAAATTATGCTGTACGCTATGGTCGGAGAGAGGGCAGTAGGGTTTTACAGCGCAGCCTATCGGATGGTTTTTGCGTTAAACTTCCTACCTCTGATGTTCATAGCAGCCCTCTACCCGGTCACATCGAGACTCTTCACTAAATCCGCGAACTCTCTCGTTAAAACGAGCGAAATTGCTTACAAATTCGTTTTGGTAATCGGGTTGTTTGTCGTAGTAATTTTAAGCGGTTTTTCTGAAATTATCGTCTCTACGATTTTTGGAAAAGAATTTTCCAGCTCCGCTGAACCTCTAAAAATCTTAGCTTGGTCTCAGCTTTTTTTGTATCTCAATGTTGTGTTGGGCAACCTTTTTAGATCAGCAGACATGCAGATAATTAAAACGTATCAGGTAGCAGCTGCAGCCACTCTGAACGTTTTCCTCAACTTCCTTTTAATTCCGAGCTGGAGCTTCGTTGGAGCGAGCTTCGCAACATTCATGGCGAGATCTTTTTCATTTGTTTTCTTAGGTCTTGTAGCTATAAGACACTTCGACTTTTCCAGAGCTCTCCTTCTCCAGTCGATGGCGGTAGTTTTACTTTCGGCACTATTCGTTTACGCTTCTATCCTGAGTAAAAACTCGTTAATCCTTGTTGTGGGTTTGATAACGATTTTAGTTTTTCTCTACACCAAGATTTTCGATGATAGTGACAGGAGAATTCTGATAAAGCTGATTAAAATGGAGTGAGCTGAATGAAGAAAGTCGTTGTTGTAGGAATTGATGGGGGTAGCTGGAACGTCTTAAAGCCGATGTGCGATCGAAACGAACTGAAGGGGTTAAGGAAAATTATGGAAGACGGTTCTTGGGGATTTTTGGAGTCAACTCTCCCTCCCTTAACAGCACCAGCCTGGGTGTCCTTTTACACGGGCAAAAATCCAGGAAAGCATGGTATTTTCGATTTCGTTAAACTGGAAAGTGGAAAGATGAAGCTAAATCGATCGAGGGATGTTAAAGGTAAAGCAATCTACGAACTTCTATCAGACTACGGAATTAGAAGCGTAATAATTGCCTTGCCTTTGTCTTTTCCACCAAAAATTGATTTTAACGGAATAATGGTTTCGGACTTTCTTTACCCTCAAAAGGAAGTTTATCCGAAAGGAAGCGTTGATTTATCCAACTACTTAGTTTCTTCAGATCCCAGCAAGATTGGTGAGGAGCTAATAAAAGATGTAATTGAAACAACCAGAAGCCAAGTAGAACTTGGGAAAAGATTATTTTCCGAGGAGGATTGGCAGTTCTTCTTCATTCTTTTCAGGGAAACAGACACGATCCTTCACAACTTTTGGGAGGAAGTTAGTAGTGGCAGGAGTCATCTTTTGGAGGTGTTCAAGCTCGTTGATGAATTTTTAGAATGGATAATTGAGAGAATCGAAGATGATATGACCATTTTTGTCATTTCGGATCACGGTTTTTCAGATTACGAATACCTCGTGAGAATTAACAAAATTTTCCACGATAGCGGTCTTCTTGAGCCTAAGATAGTAAGGAAAGAAGAAGCTTCTCTTCTTGAAACTCATGTTAAATCTGCGTTTGGTACGAAAAAAGGAAGGATAAGGATTCCGAAAATATTTTACAGGATGCTTATGTATCCCAAGGTATCTACGATTGTGAAAAAGATCTACAAACTTGTGTTTAAAGGAAAGGAAGTGAGCTATTTGATAAGGGTCGACTACGAGAAATCCAAAGCTTATGTTCTTACGCCGCTTTCCTCTACCATTTACTTAAAAGAAGATGGAGATTACGATAGGACGTTCCACGAGGTCTTGAAGCTCTTGAGCTCTCTTGAATACCAAGGGAAAAAAGTTGTTAAAAAAGTTTTTACAAAAAATGATGTTTACAATGGAGATCGCTTGAGCGAAGCTCCCGATTTCGTAGTTGTAACGAACGGTTTTATCCTCGATTCCGGCATTACTGGCGAAACATTTGAACGGTTCTCTCAAGGAGGTTATCACTCTCTCCAAGGTATTTTCGCTGCTTACGGAAAAAACATAAGGAGAGGTAAAGTTGATGCGAAAATTTACGATTTACTTCCAACGATCCTTCACGCCCTCGATTTACCAATTCCCGAAGATGTTGATGGGAGAGTGCTGGTAGAGATATTTGCTGAGAAAAAGGATGTGAGGCAGATTTCATCCGAGGAAAACGAGAAAATAAGAAAAGCGATATCTAAGCTTAAGAAGATCTGATGTGAATTTTTGCAGTCTTGCTGTTGGTGTTTAAGTATGCTTTTATTACGTTCTTCTGCTTTTCAATTTTGACGTTTTCTGCTGAGATTTTAAAATCCTCTGCTGGTAGCTTTATTAAAATCTTTGCTTCTGGCAAAACTTCTTTGGAGTGAATGTTAACGGTAAAGTCCTCTGGATACTTTCCAGAGACGTTGACGCTGATTTTCCCCATCGCTACCAGCTCTTCTCTTACTTTTTCGAGTTTAACAATTTCAAATCCGTTTTTGTTTAGAAAGTCTATTGTCCTCTGCAACTTTTTGAAACTGCCGTTATCGTAGAAAACTGAGTCTTCAACTTCCAAGATTACTACTTCATCGCTGCCAGCTACCCCACGAGCAATGTTTTCGACGACTCTCCATCCATCCTCTGAACTTTCTGCTGAGAGGGTTGGAGAAGAGATGGGTAAAAGTGTCACGTTAGTTTCTTCCCCTCTAATTACTGCAATTGTCGGAGATCTCTCCCCTTCGTCGAATAACGTTAGATACGGCGGAGACACGTATTTGTTGAAAACGTACTTCACACCAAACTCTTCGAATAGCTTTATAGATCTTAAATTAGCGTAGGGGTCGACAATAGCCTTTATTGGATAGAACTTAGATAAGTTCGGTAAGTTTTTATAGTACTCTTCCCTGATTGTGTCGTTTTTGATTTTCAAATACGCAGCCAACTGAAAGTTGTCCGAGGAGTAATTTTTCAGCTTTTGAATGTTTATCTGCTTGTATAAAGGAATTGAAAGTACAACTGGGTAATTCAGATTTTCTATCCTTTGCAGGATGCTGTCGTTTATATCTTCCTTAAATTTTACAATTAGAATCGCTGGCTTTTTCACGTGAGGGTGTAGATTTACGAAGCTTGAATTCTCTATTCGTATTTTAGCCTCATCTTCTTCTCCTACTGAAATCCACTGGGTTACGGTAACTTTCTCTCCCGGAAAAACTCTTGTTAAATCCTTTTTAACTGAAAAGTCTATTCTGCTGTACCCCTTATGCTTTGTTGAACCGGAGTAGGAGATCCTATCTGGTAGCGGGGAGGTTTTTTCGAAACTTAGGTAGATTCCCTTCTTCTGATCGTTGTAAATGAACACTTCTTTAAATTCAAGGTCTCTCAGCAAAACGTAATCCTCGTTGGGGTAGATTGTTCTGTTAAACCTTTCCCCACTTTCGCTTAACGTCGTAAAGTGAGTGTAGGGGGCGTAAAATCTCGTTGTAATTTTGATCGGAACCCTTACATTGTTGTAATCGTTAAACACTGTTATTTCCTTCTTTATCGCTTCGGGGTAGAAAGTGTATCTTACAATCAAGGTTGCCACTGGAATGTAATCTTTCGTAATTTCCCCCCTGTACTCCACAATGTTCTCTCCAAGAAGCACCCTCGAAAACTCGACTCCTTGAATTATCACCCCTTTAATCTTCCCGAGAATAACGTAGTCGAGCAAACTTCCTTCTTCAAGATAGTTTTCGGTTTTAGTCCCGAGATAGTCTATTTTTGGAGATGTTTTCCCTATCCTGATTTTGTAAGACTTGGTTTCCACGAGCAAGAAGTTTCCTGCATCTTTTATCGTCGGATGATCTTCGAATTGGATATGCGGATAGATGTCAGAAAGAACGAGTTTTTCCTCTATAAACCGGGCTATTGCGAACTCCTTGCTTGAAAGAATTTTATCGTAACTCTCGCTATCAAACAGATTTATCTCCTTCCAGCTTGTTTTTAACCCTTTTAGAGTTTTGCTGGAGACTACCAAGTATTTTGCACCGAAAGAGCTTGATAAGTCCTTGGCAGCATCGGTATCTCCCTCAACAACTGCTTTTGAATAATCTATCAGGTACCTCCTCATCTCCTTTCCTGCTGGAATCCACACAGCTGAGGGAGGAATTTTATTGGCGTAGACGCTTACCCTATGCCCGTAGCCGATTTCTCCTACTCCTTCCTTTTCTGAGCCAACGTTTCCCAGCCACTCCAGTCCGAACTTGTCCTCTGGAGGAATGCTTATCTTTGGATGGTAGTAAGCGTTTCCGAAGACGGAAACTATGCCGAAGCTAATGAAGATTGAAAAAAATGCGAGGAATAAAGCGGTATTTCTAATCTTTTCGTTCGAAATTTTTTCCTTAATCGTTTCAACTACCTGTAGGAAACCGAGGGTCGAGAGAATGGGTACGATGAGGAAAAGATACTGAATCTCTCTTAACCCCCTTTCTCCGGTTATCATTGCTGAAGGTAGAACTATTATTAGCAGCGGTATCAGTATGCTCGCCACTTTTTTGTCGATTCTCTTTAAGCTCAGAAGGGATAAGAGTGTTTGAAGCGGTCCAATCCAGAAAGGCAGAAACACTGGACTTTTCGGTACAGTTGCAAAGGCTATTGCGAAGGAAAACATCCCCTTGTCTTTAACGAAAGATGAAACCTTTGTTGCAAGGATCGAGAGGAAGTAGAGAGCGATTATCGCGTAAAATACGTTAATAAGTGAGGGTTCGCTAAACAAACCCTCGTAAATCGCATCACCTATCGCTCTGAAAATACCTAATCCAGTCGTTTCTGCAATTTTATCCGAAATTTTGAGAATAAACAGTGCTTTGGTGCCGAACTGGGGTTTGATTTCTGGGAATAATCTCATAAATGAAACATAGGAGAGGAGCATTGCCGAAAACGGGAGTAATGCCTTCGAGACTCTGTTGTAAATTATAGAGTAAACGATTATGTATGCTGGGAGGAACGAGAAGATGAATAGATATGTGCCTGCGTGGAAAATCGGTAGCAGGCTTAGGAGAATCATCATCAGCAAACTCTTTGCATCATCACGTAGAAGAAGAGTGAAAATTAGAATTATAAAAGGAAACATGAAAGAGTCCGTTTCAAAGTTTAGTATCCCGATCGTTATCACCGGCATGCTGAGCATAAAGAGTACTGAAAAAGCGTGGATCTTAGGTTCTTTCTCCGGAATCAGTTCTTTCGAGTACAGATAATAAAGGAGCGAAGAGAGTATGAGAAGTATCAATGGT
>WAQS01000250.1 GCA_015520115.1 Ferroglobus sp. | reverse complement strand
GTAAAGCCCGAATACATTTTTCCCACCGCTCCGATTCATATAGCCGCTTCGCTTATTTCGAAAAAATTCGATCTTGAGGTTTGGAACGAGGGGGTCAATTACGTCCTCTCCGGCATTCCAGCGAAGATAATAGTCTCAGCCGGGAGAGGAAGTGTTGTCGTAAGCTACAACAGAGATCACACGTGCTTACCTAAATGCTCAGCCCCAGAGGTTTGTCCGGTGACGAAAATTAAAAAGCCCGCTCCGATGTACTCCCTCTTAGAGTTCGCAATCCCGGAGGGTTTCGTGATAAAAACAATCTACTTAAGACCCGGATTGGGAGCTATAAAAGGAGAGGAAATCTTAGAGCTTTTCAGGTGGGCTGAGAAAAGAGATAAAATTTTCATCGCCACAGCTTGCAGGTGCCACGGAGTCGTTACTGCACTCAAACGACGTCCTTAAACCTGTCTATTTCTCCGGAAACTTCTTCCAAGATGTCGCTCATTATCTTTTTCACTAACTTTTCCCTTCCTTCATCTTTGAGAATGTCCATAAGTCTGTAGAAGTCAAACAGTATTTCCTCGGCAAACTTCTTGTCGTTCAAAGCCAAACCAATTCCAAGAAGTCTGCCAAAAGTTAGCATGGCAAAAAGCAACGTTTCCCCGGAGAATTTTTCCTTCAACGTTTTTATCGCTTTTTCGTCGTCGGCTTTTTCAGCTAAAAGCTCGACAATAGTAGCCATGACTTCGGCTGCATCCTCGGCGGAGAGGTTAAAAAGTCTGTATAACGGCTTCATTCTGGCACGTCTAAACCTATAGTCTTTCTGTATCTAATCCCCGGAAAGCTTATTTTCTCAAGCTCTCTGTAAGCTTTTTCTCTTGCTTCCTCAACCGTTTTACCTAAAGCCGAAATCGTCAGAACTCTTCCACCCGTCGTTTCGTAACCGGATTTCGTTTTCGCAATTCCGTTTGCGTAGACGTAAGCGTCTTTAACATTTTCTATCCCATTTATCGGTTGATTCGTGTAATGGTCCCCGGGATAACCTGGTTTGATTCCCTCCCTACCAACCATAAAGCCGCTGACAGCGCAAACCGCTACGCAGTAATCGTTGCTGAATTTCACTTCGACCTCATCCAATCTTCTATCGATTAACGCGAGGGAGATTTCAGCTAAATCGCTTTCGAGTCTTGGAAGCTTGGCTTCAGCTCCGGGATCGCAGTCCCTTACGTTTATCTCAAGAACTTTCGGAACCAATTCTTCGTCTTCTTCAACAAGCATTATAACTGGGTAGAGTACTCCTCTGAACTCGATCCCCTCTGTCTCTTTGAACTTCTTTATTATGGGCTCCACAACAAGATCCATTATCTTTCTCTCAATCTCTTCATCAACTTTCGGGTGTGGTGAAACCGCCCCCATCCCTCCGGTGTTTGGATTGAGCAACTTTCCCTCATCAAACAGCTTCTTAGCCTCCTCTTTTGTTATGTACTTCCTCATGTAGCCCATGTAAAATTTCCTCATCCCCTCCACATCGTCAGGGTCGAAAGCTCTCTTGTAATCCTTGGCGTGTCCGAATGGAACAACGTGTTTCCCATCGCTTAAAGCCGTGAAAGCGACTTCAATTCCGTAAAGTCTCTCTTCTACCTCAATTCTATTTCCAGCCTCCCCAAACCTCTTCCTTACCATTATTTCATCCACAGCGAACAAAGCTTCTTCAACAGAATCGCAGACGAAAACACCTTTTCCTGCAGCCAATCCATCAGCTTTCACAACAAGGTTTTTTCCGGGGTTGCTTTTGTAGTAATCTTTTATGAATTCCTTAGCCTCATCAGGATCGTCGAAGTTCCAGTACTCCGGAATCGGTACTCCTATTTTTCTCATAAAATCCTTAGCCCAGCATTTGCTTGCTTCAAGTATAGTGGCTTCCTTTTTAGGACCTACCGCCGGAATTCCCTCCTCCTCAAGTCTGTCAACCAAGCCCAAACTTAAAGGTTCTTCCGGTCCTATATAAGCGAGATCCACCTCGGCACTTTTAGCGAAATTCACGATATCCTCTATCGCTCTTATGCTCGGAATTTTTTTTCCATTCAGTTCAGCTTGTTTGCACTTCGGGAAGAGGTAACTTCCACCATTCCCGGGAGCAACATACACTTCCTTCACTTTTTCGCTCCTTGAAAAAGCGTGAGCTATCGCATTTCCCCTTCCTCCGGCATCGACGACAAGCACCCTCACGTTTTCAACTTTCATTCTCGAAATTAAAAACTATTCGAAAATTTTTTTAAAGTTTAACGGAGATGTCTTTTCGTGAAGTTTAACGAAATGCTTTCTCTACTTCGAGGAAAATCCACTGCTTTAGTTTATGATGACGCCTACGCTAAACACGTTTTTCTTGATGAAATAATAAAGAGAAAAGAAGGAAATCTCTACTATGTTATTTACTCAGATACCGAATGCAGAAAGCAGAGGGTTTACGCTGAAGAAATCTCGAAGATCGATGAAAAGCTCTCCGAGTATATATCGAGAATAAAAGTCATCAAGATCGGGTTCAGCGACTTCGCCTTTAACAACAACCTTTACGCTTTCATAAGAGAGGAGACCGCCAGAAGTATCGCAAGGACTCTCGTCAAGCTTATAAGGGATCTACCAAGCGATGCTTTCATAGTTTACCTCGGCTTCGGTTTGATGAGGTACTTCCACCAGGATTACAAGGAAGTTCTAAGAACTGTCTGGAGCTTGTGCGAAGAGTTGAAAACCAATCTGTTCCTTTTCAATAAGAGGAATTACGAGGACTATTACTCCTCATTTTTCGACATCGTTTTGAAACTTGAAACTTCGGAAGTTGGAGAGATCGGACTTTCAAGAGTTTACACTTTAAGCATCGAAAAGAGCGTGATTCCAACGGTGCCGCCCCACGATATAATGAGGATAAGAAATAGGGAGTTCATCGAGTTCTGACGGCTAACGATTTATTATTATAACAATAATCAAGACATTTCTTTAAATAAAAAGAAAAAATTAAATATTAGAGCGGATATAACTGTGTAGTGGTTATTGCCGCAAGAATCTACAGGTGTCGAAAATGCATGAAAGGCGTTCAAAGTTTGAAATAATTTACGAGATTCTTTGTCGAACTCGAACACCCACAAGTAAAACAAAAATCGTGTACGGAGCCAATTTGAATTTCAAGATTGCCGAAAAGTATTTCAGCCTATTAGAGGAGTTGGCACTTCTTGAAAGGGTAAAAGTTGATGGTAAAACCTGCTACGCAATAACCGAAAAGGGTAAGGAATTCATAAGAAGGTACGAAGATCTGGCAAAAGACATTTCCAAGGGCGCTATAGCTAAATACCTATGAGCTTTTTACCAGCATCCGTCACGATATATTTTTCTCCAATTATTTTTATGAAACCAAAGAATTCCAAAAATTCGAAAACTTCTTTTAAGTTTTCGATCACCACACCTTCCCCACTTTCGAGAATTCTCTCCGCCAATACAAATACGGAGCTGATAAACATCACCTTACTTCTCTATCTTCTTTTTTATCTTCTTCGAAAGTATATATAAGTATGCTAAACTTCTGTTAACCTTCGAATAAAAAAGAAAACGTTTTATCCAATTTAACCAATTTTTCTAACATGGTAAAGGTGGGAATTCTGAAAATGGGAGCAATTGGAACCGCTCTTCTCGTCGAATATTTGCTTGATGAGAGGGCTGACAGAGAGGATATAGAAGTGAGAGTAGTTACAAGCGGAGCAAAAATGCAGCCGGAAGAGGCTAAAATTGCCGAAAAGCTTAAGGAGTTTGACCCAGACTTGGTGATAGTCGTTTCTCCAAACGCCGCTTTGCCAGGACCGAAAGCAGCGAGAGAAGCTTTTGAAGGAAAGCCGGTGATAGTGATAAGCGATGCTCCGGCGAAGAAGGCTAAAGAGGAGTTCGAGCAGAAAGGCTTCGGCTACATTCTCGTCAACGCCGACTCGATGATTGGAGCGAGGAGAGAATTTTTAGACCCGACGGAAATGGCTCTGTTTAACGCAGATGTTGTGAAAGTACTCGCTGCCACCGGTGCTTTCAGAATCGTTCAGGAGGAAATAGACAAGGTTATTGAAGCTCTAAAGAAGGGCGAGAAACCCGAACTTCCGAAAGTTGTCATTACCGCCGAGAAAGCTGTTGAAGCTGCTAAGTTCAGCAACCCCTACGCCAAAGCAAAAGCTATGGCAGCATACTACATAGCAGAAAAAGTTGCTGACGTGGATGTTAGAGGCTGTTTCATCGAGAAGGATCCGGAGAAGTACATACCTCTTGTCACTGCGGCTCATGAGATGATGAGGATAGCCGCAAAGCTCGCTGACGAGGCGAGAGAGATAGAAAAGGGCAACGACACAGTCTTCAGAAATCCGCATGCGAGAGACGGTAAGATTCTTTCCAAGACGAAGCTAATGGAGAAGCCTCAATGAGGAAGAGAATTTTTATTTCTCTCCTCTTTTTTTCCCTTTCCGTTGTCATTCTCGCCCAGATTTTTGTGATTCTCAAGTATTTGGAAGGCGAAATCTACACATTTTTCGACGGAATATACTGGGTTATTACGACAGTGACCACCGTCGGTTTTGGTGATATCGTTTTCACCTCCACCATAGGGAGAATTTACACGATCTTCGTCATGCTTTACGGGATAGCATTTATTTTCGGGTTTTTCTTCCCTTACGTTGTTATTCCCTTCGCCGAAAAACGACTTTTGTTTAAACTTCCAGAGGAAAGCTCGTTAAAGGATCACGTAATTATATGCGGGATAAACAGGATAAGCAAGATAGTTTATTCAGATTTGAAGAAGAACAAGAGAAACTGTTTGCTGATGGATGACGATGAAGATAAAGTTAGGGAAGCCCTTGAGGAGGGCTTAACTGCTGTGCTATCCGACTACTCCCTTGAGTCCTTCAAAAGGAACAACATCGATAAAGCTCTTGCGATCGTTTTATTTGAAGAGGCTGAGAAGAACCTCGACATCCTGCTAACTCTACAAGACTACGAGCTGGATAAATACGCTGTCCTAAACCTTCCAGAGTATGCGAAGTACCTCCTCATGGCTGGAGCGAAGAAAGTCTTCTTGCCTAAAAGCGTGGCTGGAAGTCAACTGGCAAAGTTCGTTTCTGAGAACATAAGAGGCACAGTCGAAGCAAGAGAGATCGTCAAAGGCTACGGAGTTGCAGAAATTTGCGTCAGCGAATTTTCAAAAATAAAAGGGGAAAGCGTAAGTAGAATAGAGCGAAACTTCGACATCAAAATTGTAGCGGTTCTCAAAGGAGGCAAAGTCCACTTCAGCCCAGAAAAATCTTTAAAAGTAGATGTTGGTGACACAATACAAGTTTTCGGAAAAATGGAGAGCATTCAGAGGCTTTTCGAGGAAGCGAGGGGATACTTCTGAAGGTTCTCGTGGTCGGGTTTGGAGATGTAGGGAAGAGTGCTGCGAGAATCCTATTAGCTAAGAAGATCGAGGTAGTCGCTGTTGACGTAGAAGAGAAAGGAGTCGAGGGAATCTACTTCGTAAGGGGTGATGCGAGAAGTGAAGAGTTCTGGCAAAACTTCAATCTCGACGAGTTTAATTCAGCGATTCTCGCTCTGCCGAGCGATACAGATGCAATCTTAGTCACGATGATTTTGAAAAAGCTGAAACCGGATCTGATAATAGTGGCGAGGTGCAACAATCCAGAGTACGTTGAAAAGCTGTATAGAGCGGGAGCGGATTACGTTTTCGATTTGCCTTCAGTCACTTCTGAGGTCGTTGTGTCCACGGTTTTAAGGGAGTTCGCTGCCAAGAGGCTTTTCTACGAGGGATATCTAATAAGCAAATATAGAGTTCTGGAAAACGCAAGGATAGTGGGGAGAAAACCCGAAGAGTTCAAAGATGTGGTAATTCTCGGAATCGAAAAAGACGGAAAAGTTCTTGATAAGGTGGATAAAATTCTCCCCGGAATGTGCGTTATCGCTGCTGGAAAAAAGGAGAAAATTCTTGAGTTTGAAAAACTGTTCATTCCTTCAAAGCAATAATTCTTCCCCCTTCCAGCTCTTTGACAACAGCTTTCCCGTCAACGATAATGAGGTCCGCTTTAACTTTTCCCACGAAACAACCTTCCTTCAATAAAACTTCCTTCGCTTCAACGAAGTTTCCAACCGATTTTGGAAAAACAACTACCTTATTCTCCGCCGTTACTTTGGAAAACCTGCACTTAGGTCCTATAACGGCATTTTTGCACCTTATCTCTCCTCTAACGAAGCAGCCAGGAGAGAGAACGACTTCTTCCGCCTCAACATCTCCCCAAAAGGATACGAACAGTCCGGCTCTCACCCTTCCTTCAAACCTTAGGTGTTTGTCGACAATCGAGTCCTTTTTCACGTAAAGGATGCGGCTTGCTTTGTCCACAACATACCTCTTCATTTCCTAACACCCTGCCTAACCTCTACAGCCACTCCCCTTTCGAAGGCAAGCATCTCAAATGCCGAAAGCTTAGCCTTCCCAGTTGCAAGCAACTCGTCCTCTTCGTTAACTACTATGACCTCATCGTTAGCCCTAATATCCTCGTCCACTTCAACAACGTGCTTCGCAAAAACATTTTTTCCCCTTGCGATGAAATCAGCCACCTCGTTCATTACCACAACCCTCAGCTTAGGATAGCTGAAGAACTCCTTAAGCCTTCTCGCTCCTTCGATACTCAAACTGAAAAGCCCAGTGTCGGGTTTTAGAGTTGCTATCCTAACTCCCCTATGTTTCACCTGCCTGACCTTTCCGGTGGATCTGGAAATTACGAGCTCGACGTCATCGGGAAATAAAACTTCTCCTGCACCCTCCCCGAACTGGTAATCCGCTATGACCCTAATCATCCTAAGCCTATCGTCCATACCTCCTTTCCCTCCTCTGGTAGTCCCTCAAACACCTTAGAAAGTCGATATATCTAAAACTTTCCCAGTCCGCATCGATAAAGTACAGCTCGCTGTAAACTATCTGCCAGATCAGAAATTCTGGAACGCTGTCGTCAGCTTTTATTATCAAATCCGGCTGTATTTTAAACCGCAAATTTTCTTCTATCATCCTTTCTATCGAATTCAGATCGATTTCGCTCAAATTGTTCTTCTTCAAAATTTCTTTCACAGCAAGAAGGATTTCCTCCTTCCCGGTTATGCCAACGTTTACGTAGACTTTCGGCAAACCTTTTCCAAATTTCCGAACTCCGTTTTTTCCGATTAGTTCCACTTCCGCTTCAAGCTTTGAGAAGTTGTTAACAAAGCTATTATCCAAGGAGTCAACGCATATAACCACATTTTCGATGGAAAATTTCTTACACCAATCGATGAACTGAAGGAACTTTTCGAAATTTCTCTTTAAACTCGGAAAATCCGTAACAACCATAACTGATTTCGGAAGATTTTCTTTCCTTAGAGATTTTTCGAGCCTTTTCGCATAAATTTTTTCTATTAACTCCCTCATCCCGAACTAAACTTTTTAAGCCAAATACTTAAGTCTAACCAATGAATATACCCCTCCTGACGATCGCTTTCATTTCGAAATACCTAAGCACTTGGGAAGTTATCGGAGTAACTCTCTCCCTCCTGATTTACTCCGCATACAGAGCAAAATCTCCAAAAAATGAGGAATTCGCCTCCCTTCTCCTGTCAATCCCCTTCACTTTGTCCACCTACCACGTATCGAAAAGCGTCGTTTTCCCGGGTTTTTTCCTATCATCAATTTCCGAAAGGAAATTTAAACCCCTGACGAGAATTCTCTACTACACACTCCTATCCTCCCTCTTTCTTTATTTCTACAAAAATGAGTTTGCCGCTTCGACGATTTTCGTTTCGTTAACCGTTTCAACAACCCTCGTTCTGGTTGAAGAAGTGAACAATAGCGTTTTCGCCAAAATAGTTGCTCCACCAACTATATTCCTAATATTCGAAATTTACAGCATTCATATAGGTTACCTTGAGCTTCTTGTAGCATTTTTCGTCGCTTTAACTCTAAGCTACGTGGCTATAAAAACGAAAGTTGCGGACATTACCGGGTTGCTCGCAGCCATAATTACCGGAGTTATTTCAGCAATTTCCAGCATTCTTTTGTTTCTCCAACTCTTTCTATTCTTCGCTATTGGTTCTGCGGCAACAAAATACAAGTACGAGTTGAAAAGACTCAGAGGCGTGGCTGAGGCAAGAGGCGGAGCGAGGGGATTCGAAAACGTTTTTGCGAACACTTTGCCAGCGATATTCTTCGCTTTGAACTACAAGTACACCGGTGATGCAAGTTATGCCGTAGCTTTTTCAGCCAGCATTGCAACGGCTTTGGGAGACACGTTAGCCAGCGAGATCGGGCAGACAGCTAAGAAAGCCTACCTGATAACAAATTTTAAAGAGGTAAAAGTCGGTGAAGACGGGGCGATATCTCCTCTCGGAGAGATCGCCGCTTTTATGGGTTGCTTGATAATTGCGGCAATATCTCTAAACCCAATAGTGCTTTTAGCTGGATTTATTGGAGTGCACATCGACAGCTTGCTTGGAGCGACTCTTGAAAGAAGGAAAATTTTGAACAACGCTGGAGTCAATTTCCTCTCAACGCTTTTTGCCGGCTATCTTGCTTTTCTCCTCGCATAAACAGCTAAAGATGCCGCAACAACTCCCACTATTATTTCGAATCCCGGAATCTCCACACTCTTTTTCACGCTTTCGTAAATTCTCTCTCCAACGTTCTCAACAGCCGGAGTTGTTTCGGGCAACACGTATTCGCTCTTGACGAGCTCAACCTCCCCTCCTCCGGCGAGATTCAGCATAAGCTTGGCAATCCTCTCGGAAAGCTTGTAATAAATCAACTTGTAAACGCCTTCGGAAGTCTCCCCGTACTCGAAATACGCGATTGCCAATATCGGCGTTACCTTCTCAGCTTCAGAAAGGGAAGCTCTCGCTGAGTCTCTCGCAGCGCTAATCTTCTCTTCAAGGCTTTTAGCACCGATCAGCTCGATTGCAACAGCCGACTTAACCATGCTGTCTATCGAAGCGAAAATCGAGCCGAAATAGTAGCCTTGAGAGTACAGCTTCTTTGAAAGTTCCAAGCTACTTTCCGCAGAGTTTTCTCCGAAGAGAAGTCTCGAAAAACCACCTATCGATTTCGAGTAAACTAACAGCGACTCGGCGGTGCTTAAATAGAATTGAGCTCTCCTGACAACTTCTTCCTTTTTTATCGGAACGTCCTCCCTTATTTCCGGAAGGAGGGACAACCAGACTTTAGCACTCTCAACCCTCTCCTTTGCAAAAGCTAAGTACAACGCCGCTTCCTCGAAATTTTCCGATGTCCTCGCCTTCTCCAAATACTGCTCAGCCCTCCCCAATCTCTCTTCAGCAGCTCCAACAAGCTGCATAGCGATTAGTCCGTACTCCTGATTTAAACTGCCTCTCACAGCTTCTATCTCCTCTTCTATCGTCTTGACCTCCCTTTCAAAGTTCTCGTCATTTAGCGTCTTTCTGTAGATTTCCGCTCGCATGAATATGTTTGCGGTGAAGTACTGGCTCGTTGACGTGTAGTAGTTCCCCCTTTCATAGTTCTTCCTCGCTTCCTCGAGCCTTTTATCCATGTTTTCCTTCACATCCCTATCCGCAACCTTCTCGAATTCGGAGTATATCCTCTCGCTCCTCTCCCTCATGTAATCTGCGAGTTTTTTGAGCAAGTAAGAGTACTGACTCAGATCAATCTTTCCT
>WAQS01000249.1 GCA_015520115.1 Ferroglobus sp. | reverse complement strand
TCAAGCAAAGGGGAAATCAGGAGAATTACAGTTACGAAAACCGAAAGAATCGAGACTATAACTATGAAGAGGTAGCGATTTTGCATGTTACTTTTTTAGCTCTTCTAAATATAATAAAGTTTTCCTAATAATTCCGGAAATCGCATCCACCTCATACTTTGTCAAAGCTGCTCTTCCTAAAGCTCTCTTCAAAACGACTTTCATTCTACCAATCCTGTGCTCCGGAAACCAAATGCTCTTCATCAACTTTTCGAAGTAATCCACAAGTCTGTCAACATCCCTCTGAGTTGCTATTTCCTCTTTTTCGAATTCAAACTTACCCTTGCTAAGCTCGTAAAGGATTATTGCCGCCGCATGACTCACATTCATCACCGGATACTCCTCACTTGTCGGAACGCTAACTATTACATTGCAGAGCTTCAGTTCCTCATCGTAAAGCCCGTAATCTTCCCTTCCAAAGAGAATTGCGGTTTCACCCCTAACCATCTCTTTTAACTCTTCGGGAGTGTAGTACGGTCTTCTGATGTATCTCTCAACTCTTCCACTCCTAACTCCGGTCGTTCCGACGACAAGATTTTTTTCTTCAAGATACTCTTTTAAGTCCTCCACTCTTACAGCTTTATCCAGAACGTCTTTTGCGTGAGCTGCCGTTATGTAGCTCTCTCTACTCACGTTGCAGTTGTAAAGAACGAGTTTCTCGAAGCCGAAGTTTTTCATAACTCTCGCTATGAATCCAATGTTTTCTGGGATTTTGAGTTCAACGAGAACGACTTCAATCATAAAAACGAGCTTGCGATTCTGTAGGACAACTTTATGTGCTCCCTCGCATTCTCCACCGGATTCTCGTGCCCCGGATACATTATGTCCACATCGAGGGTCGTTAACCTTTTTAAAGAGTTTATAAGCTCCCTCGCATTACCTCCGGGCAAATCCACTCTACCAAAAGCTCCGTTCGGAAAAACGGTGTCCCCGCTAAACAGGATTTTTTCGTTCTCATCATACAAGCAAATGCTCCCCGGCGTATGACCGGGGGTGTGAAGAACTTTTAAAGATAACTCCCCGAGATCTATGTAATCCCCATCATCAACTTCAACATCCGGAGAGAAGGGAGGATAATTTATGTTAAAAAAAACGGTCGAAAATCCCATCGACTTAACAAACTCGTACTCAGCTGGATGGATGACAATTTTAGCCCCACATATCTTCTTCAAATCGGCTGTTGCTGCGGCGTGGTCAAAATGGGAGTGGGTAAGAATTATGTAATCGATTTCTTTAGGATTCACATACCTTTTAAGCCTTTCAACGAGAAAAATCGCATCTCCTCCAGTGTCGACTACAGCTTTTTTCTCGTCATCTATAAAGTACACGTTGGCTGCAAGGGGAGGGGCGACAATTCTGTGTATCATACCAGCTCCTGACTTTCTATCTCTACGCTCTCGACTCCCTCAATGCTTTTAATGTTCTCCACAAGCTTATCTCCGACACCCTCTTCATCCGGCATCACAGCTAAGACGAGCAGAGCTTTAAGCCCGAAGGCTATCGGCTGAATGGCAAAGTCTTTTATCTCGACGTTTTCTGGAGCTACCTTCCTAACTTCCTCCTTCACTTTCTCAAGATCAACTTCCACATCACTCGGCATTACCCTCAGCTTCATGTAAACTTTCCCCATCTCACCACCTCACGGTCCCTCAAAGCCACAGCTACACACGTAATGATTCCCCAGCTGTCTGCACTTCTTACAGCGGTAAATTATCTCCCCGCAGTTAGGACACGGAAAGGCTATATAGTTCGGACCGAACAGAGTAGCGTTGCAGGTGACGCAATGCCTGATTTCCATTTCACCACCTCCCTATCAGTGTTCCAACAGCACTTCCTCTCAATATATAATTTTTTACCCTTCCTCTGACGAAGCCGTTACAGACGAAAATTTCCACTCCAAACTTTTCAGCAAGCCTTACTGCCAGAGAATCTATGCAGCTTTTTTCCGGAACTTCATCGTAGCTGAGTTTTTCGGCAAGCTTTCCGTTGACGAAAACTCCGTCAACATCCGTTACCTTCACAACTTTCTTAATCCCAAGTTTTCCGGCAACCCAAACCGCTACGCTATCGGAAGTCGCCTCCCAGGAATGAGGGAGTTCGTCGTATCTTCTCACGAGGGAGTAGGGAAGAAGAACCTTCACACCCTCCAGTTTGAAGTCGAAGTTGTCAACTTCAAGAAGATCCGCAAAGCTTGATAGATACAGTCCGTAGACATCCATAGCCTTTAAAGCCATCCAGTGTGCCGTGTCGTCATCGAGATCCATGAGCCTGACTATATCTGCGAAAACCCAGCCTCCAGGGATTATCAAACAATCCTTTCCAGTCGATTTTACCTCCTCCACGACCTCTTTAGCCCTTTTAAAAACGCTTCCTCC
>WAQS01000248.1 GCA_015520115.1 Ferroglobus sp. | reverse complement strand
GCTCGATGAAAAGAGGATTGAAAGACGTTAATGAAGAAAACCGACGTTAGTATAAAGATTCACTTCTCGATGAAAAGAGGATTGAAAGTGAGAAAGCGTAACCATGAGCAACGGCAGAATTGAAGTCATAGCTCGATGAAAAGAGGATTGAAAATGGGTAATCAATTTTCGAGGAGTCAAGTTCCTGCAGAGGCTCGATGAAAAAAGAAATCTGCAAAAAACATCCACAAACACTTTCTTTTTCAACACTTAAAACAAAACTCCCCCTTCACTGGATACTCTCCGGTTAAGCACGCCAAACAAAGCTTTTCTTTTTTCATCCCGATGGCTTTTATCAACCCCTCTAAAGAGAGGTATGCTAACGAATCCGCTCCAATTTCTTTTCTTATCTCTTCGATCGTTTTCTTGCTTGCAATCAGCTCCTCAGTAGTTTGCATGTCTATACCGTAGTAGCAGGGGGAGATTATCGGTGGACTACCGACTCTGAAGTGAACCTCTTTCGCTCCAGCTCTTCTGATCATATCCACTATCTTTCTGCTCGTTGTCCCCCTTACTATGCTGTCGTCAACAAGCACAACTCTCTTCCCTTCGACGTTTTCCCTTAAAACGTTCACTTTCAACCTTACTGAAACTTCTCTGAGCTTTTGCTCCGGCATTATGAAAGTTCTGCCGACGTATCTATTTTTTATCAGCGCCTCTATATATCTTATTCCGCTTTTTTCGGCAAAACCTATTGCTGAAGTCGTTCCGCTATCGGGAATTGGAGAGACTATATCCGCATCAACTCTTGCCTCCTCAGCCAAAATTTGACCGATTTTGTATCTGACGGAATAAACGTTTCGTCCATCGATCACAGAGTCTGGACGAGCGAAGTATATGTATTCAAAAACGCAGTGAGCTTCTCTTTCGCTCTCAACTTTTACACTCTTAATTTCGCCGTCTCTAACTATTATCGCTTCTCCCGGCTCTAAGTCTCTAACGAACTTTGCTCCAATCGTATCCAAAGCGCAGCTTTCGCTTGCGAAAACTACTCCCCCGTTGAACTCTCCGAAGCATAGGGGACGAAAGGCAAACGGATCACGCATGGCAACGAGGGTATCGTTTACAGCGAAGACGAGAGAATAGCTACCTCTGAGGATTTTTGTCAGTTCGATTATCGCATCTTCAAGGTCCATTTTTATGAGAAGTCTCGATAGTAGCTGGGCAATAACTTCTGAATCTGTCGTGCTTATGAAAACGCTTCCAGCTTTCTCAAGCTCGTTTCTCAATTCGAAAAAGTTTACAAGGTTTCCATTGTGAGCGATCGCTATACTCCCGGCTCTCGTTTTAACGACGAAGGGTTGAGCGTTCTCTACAACGCTTTCTCCGGTCGTGGAGTATCTCACATGACCGACAGACACCCTTCCCTTCAACTTCTCAAAATCGACGTTTCTAAAGACGTCAGTAACGAGACCCATTCCCTTAACGACTTTGAAATCTTCCCCGCTAAAAGAGGCAATACCGGCAGACTCCTGACCGCGATGCTGAAGGGAGAATAAGGAATAGAAAACAAGCTTTGGCACTATGCGAGCGTCTTCTGAGTAAACACCTACAATACCACACATCTCAATACGAATTTTTCTTCTTCTTGACCCAGTTGTAGCTTCTCAATCTTCTACTTCTTCCAAAACCACAGGCGGCACAGTAACCTTTTCTTTTGTGGAACGAAACCCTACCACACCTTCTACACTTTATGTGGACGATTTTCCTACCTCTTTTACCCATCGCAGCCGTTCCATCCGACATACAACCACCTCACTGCGAAGGAGAGACAAAGACGACGGTATCTCCTCTTATCACAACGCTACCAAGCTTTCTCACGACTTCCCCGTTTTGAATTTCCTCCGCATCGACGAGAACGAGATTCATGTGTATGTCGTACCCATCTAACGTGCCTCTAAACTCTCTCCCTCCCTTTAGCCTTACGAGCACTGGAGTTTTCAAAGCTCTGTTGAGAACATCAAGCGGTCTTGCCATTTTCCTTTCCTCCGTTGAGAACTCTTTTATGCAGAATTCTCTAAAGAGTATTTAAAAATATCGGAGGGAGTAAATGAAGCGGAAGATGCTCAGAAAAAAAGATGCGAAGAGAGTTCTTGAAGAGATAAAACTTAGAGCCGGAGTGGAGCTTGAAGGAAACGTTGAAGTCGTGAAATTCGATAAAACGAATGCAATTTTAATAGACGGAGAATTTCTTGCGATAGAGCACGAGGGGAAGTATTACCTCTCTGTTCTCGGAGTTATGAAGTTTAAACCGGAAAAGGGAAGGGTGGTTGTCGACAGCGGAGCAACGAATTTCATTCTGAACGGAGCAGACGTTATGAAGCCGGGAATCGTCGAGGCTGATGAGAAAATAAACGAAGGTGATTTCTGCTACGTTGTAGTTGAAGAGAAATACACTCCGTTAGCTGTGGGAATTGCTTTGTGCAAGGGAACGGAAATGGTTGGAGGAAAAGGAAAGGCTGTAAAGAACGTTCACCACATCAACGATAAGCTTTGGAAAGAATTAGTTGTTAAGATGTAAATCCCCCGTCTTAAAGATCCTCACAGCTTGCTGCGCTTCAAAGCTTGGAGGGGAAAGGGCGAAAGATGTTAGAGAAGTTGTGAATAAAAAACTTATGTTCTGCTTTCAAGTTCAACTATTTTCGGATACACAACTTCCCTTGCAAATTTTAAATCGTCTGGAGTATCTATCTCTGTCCAAGGTAAACCTAAAGTTGAAGAATAGTTCACGATTTTCCCGCTGTCGATCATGTGCTGAAAAGCCTCCTCATAGAAGACTCCCTTGCCTTTTAACCTCATAGTCTCCTCTATAGCTTGCTTTAAGTCTTCCACAGCTTTATCGCTAACTTTAGCCAAGCCTATGTACTCTCCATCCGCATCTTCGGGCTTAATTTTTTTGCTAATCCTAACGACCTTGTCCTTGTTGATTTTGACTTTCATTTCTTCTTCCCCTATCTCATCCCTGAAGTCTACTGAAATCGTCAGGTTGTCTGATTCCGCTCTCAGAAGATTTCTTAGGATGTCTCTGTGGAATATTATGTCCGAATTTACTATTATGAACCTCTCATTTATGTCCTTAGCCGCAATGTATAGGCTGTAAATGTTGTTGGTGTCTCGATAATGGTAGTTGTGAACGAAATCTATGTTCAATTCTGGGAAGGTTCTTCTAACTCTCTTTCTCAACTTTACGGATTTGTATCCGGTAACTATGACAAACTTTGTTACGCCCTCATCCCTAAGCACTTCGATGTTCCTCACAAGCAAAGGCTTGTTTCCGACAGAGACTAAGGCTTTAGGAATTTTTTGAGTGATATGTCCAAGCCTTGAGCCGAATCCAGCTGCTAAGATGACCGCAAGCATGGAAAGAGTTAAATTCTGCTTTATTTAAAACTTACCGGAGGTGATAGTATAAGTTGGGAGTATATTATTACTGAAAAAATTTACAGGAAATTTTCCAAGCCGATAGCGAAGTTTCTCATGAGATTTGACGTTCACCCAAACAAAATAACGTATTTTTCAGCTTTTATTGGGATTTTGAGTGGTTACCTGATCGGAATTGGAAGAGTCGTTGAAGGTGTCGTCGTACTTTTCGTTTCTCAAATTTTCGACTGCGTTGATGGAGATTTGGCAAGAATGAGCGGAAGAGTTACGAAGAAAGGAGCCTACATCGACAGAGTTCTTGACAGATTCGTCGATGCAGCGATCATCATAGGCATAGTAAACCTCAACCCGGAAGCTCACTGGTTTCAGGGATTCTTAGCTTTGACGTTCTCCTTTGGCGTTAGCATCACGAGAGTTATGGCAGAAGCTACTGGAATAAAGCTTAAAGCTGGAATAGCCGGAAGGGATACGAGAATAGTCATCGTTATGCTCGGGTTGCTTCTCGGCTACCCTTCGGAAACGCTCTGGGTTCTCGCTTTGCTCAGCGCATTCACAACTTTGGAAAGGATATATTACGCTTTGAAGAAGTTGGAACATGCATAGATTTGAAGCTGAAAAAGCTGAAGAGCTTATTTCGGAGAAAAGGAAAAGGATTCAGCCAATAGAGCCGTTTGAGGAAGTTATCGGCTCTATCGAAGATAAAAATACTGCCGTGGATTTTGGAGCTGGAATCGGATACTTCACAGTTCCATTATCGAAGCATTTCAAAAGAGTTTTTGCGATAGAAGCTCAGGAAGAAATGGCTGAAAAGCTCAGAAAAAGGCTGAAAATGCTTGGAGTTGAAAATGTCGGGATAATAATTTCTGATAAACCGATAGACTTTGACTTCGAGGTCAGTCTGATTCTTTTTGCCAACGTTTTGCACGAGGTTGAGAACTGGAGAGAGCTTTTGGAGTGGAGCAGAATTGCTAAGCACGTCATAGTTATAGACTGGAAAAAAGTTAAAACTGATTTTGGACCGCCGCTTGAGGAGAGAATCGGCGAAGAGGAAATGAAAAGAGTTCTTAACGAAATTTTCAAGAATGTTAAAAAGTTTGATTTCTACAAGTACCACTACTTTTTCCTCTGCTCAAAGGAGTAGAAGCAAAAGAACGGACTGCAAGCATCCAATTAAAAATCCGAGAACAGCTCCTGAAACCTCGATAAACCTCAACTCCTTTCCCGCCACTTGCTTTATAAATTTTTCAGCTTCTTCAGAGGAAAAGTCTTCAACCTTCCTCTTCACGATTTCCCTCAGCTCAACGTTTTTTGCTATTGTGTCCGAAAGGTATTCAACTCCGGTGTCGATAACCTTTGAGAGGTAATCTGTGAGCCTGTCCAGTATTCCGTAACTTTCGAGAAAAGATAAATAGCTCTTCTTGTTTCTCAAACTTCTTTTCAAAGCGCTTCTAATAAGCTCTTTAAAGTCCTCTTCCGTTACGAAATTTTCAAGTCCCTCAACTATTGCTTTCGCTATTTCGTTCGCTCTTGAGGGTATCAATCCCTGAATTTCAAGAAAAAGAACTTTTTTAGGCTCTTTTGGGTGGAAAAGCAGTTTAACCGCTACGAAATTCGTAAAGTAGCCGATAAAAGCTCCGAGAATTGGGGGGATAAAAAATATTGTGAAGTCCATCAGAATATCTGAGGAGCTCTGTATTCTCCAAAAACTTCTCTCAAAGCGTCGGTCATCTCTCCGAGTGTGGCTTTAGCTCTAACAGCCTCTAAGAAGTACGGCATTAAGTTCTCGTCTGGATTCTCCGCGGCTTTCTTCAGCTTTTCGAGAGCCTCTTCTACTTTCCTCTTGTCTCTGTTCTCCCTGAACTTCTTTAACCTCTCTATCTGCTTTCTAACGACGCTCTCATCAACTCTGAGAATTTCCACCTGAATGTCCTCTTCGATCTTGTACTTGTTCACGCCTACGACTACAAGCTCTCCGTTGTCTATGGCTTTTTGCTTTTCGTAAGCGGATTTTTGTATTTCCCTCTGGATGTAACCGCTTTCAATGGCTTTCACGACTCCACCCATTTCGTCTATCTTCTCAATGTACTTCATAGCCTCCTCCTCTATCTTGTCCGTAAGCCATTCAACGTAATATGCACCTCCCAGCGGATCTATCACGTCAGCAACTCCGCTTTCCTCGGCTATTATCTGCTGCGTTCTCAGAGCTATTCTCACAGACTTCTCGGTAGGCAAGCTTAAAGCTTCGTCGTAGCTGTTCGTATGCAAGCTCTGGCATCCTCCCAACACAGCTGCCAAAGCTTGCAGGGTAACTCTGACTATGTTGTTCTCTGGTTGCTGAGCAGTTAGAGTGCAACCAGCTGTTTGCACGTGGAAACGAAGCATCATCGATCTTGGATTCTTTGCGTTAAATCTCTCCTTCATTATTCTCGCCCAAAGCCTTCTTGCTGCTCTAAATTTAGCGACTTCCTCAAGCAGGTTATTTCCGGCGGCGAAGAAGAAGCTTAAACGAGGAGCAAATTCGTC
>WAQS01000247.1 GCA_015520115.1 Ferroglobus sp. | reverse complement strand
CTATAATGCCTATAAAAATAGTTATAAATTTTTCTTTACTTGCAATACCAAAAATGCAACGAACAAAAATTTTCATCAAAAGAAAAATTAACGGTGTTAACATACATTTTCGGGATAACTTTAATATTCTCGATTTGACAAAAAGCATTTGGCTGAAATTATATTATGAGGAGGTGAAATACTTGCGAAAACTGGTAGCGTTGCCGATTGTGGCGTTTCTGATCGTGAGCGTTGCCAGCGCCAGCGAATGTATAGACTGCCACAAAGCCGTCACGCCGGGGATCGTGGATCAATGGCTTTCTGGAAACATGAGCAAGCATTTTGGCTGTGAAGTTTGCCATGGAAGCGAGCATACTGATTCCAACGATTGGCAAGAGGCAAAGATGCCCACTCCAGAGACTTGCAAATCATGTCATCCACAGCAGTACAAGCAGTACGCAAGCGGAAAGCACTACTACGCCTGGATAGCGATGAAAGCCATGCCAGCTCTGCAGCATGTTCCAAATCCTCAAAGGAGCTTGGAGGGGTTCAAAGGTTGCAGCGGATGCCACAAGATAGGTTATATAGAGGATGAAGAGGAAGCTTACAGATACGGGGCAGCTGCATGCGATTCCTGCCATACGAGGCACAAGTTCAGCAAAGAGGAGGCGAGCAAGCCTGAAGCTTGCTTACCATGCCACATGGGCTTCGATCATCCGCAGTATGAGATGTGGTCCACAAGCAAGCACGGAGTCATCTACAGAATTGAGGGAGACACAGGAAGAGCTCCGAAGTGTCAGACTTGCCATATGCCGGAAGGAAATCACGCTGTTATGACAGCTTGGGGTTTCTTAGCTTTAAGAGTTCCGGAAGATGACGAGGAGTGGTGGAGGGACAGAGTGACGATTCTTCAAGCTTTGGGCGTTCTCGACGAAAACGGAAATCCGACGGAGAGGTTTGAGATAGTAAAAGCTGGAAAAGTTGCAAGATTGAGCAAGGAAGAGTGACAGGCAGAGAGAGAAAGAATGATTGAAATCTGCTCTCAATGTCATTCTGAGAACTTCGCAAGACAGCAGCTTGAAGCGGCTGACAAAATGATAAGAGAGGCTGATAGAGTTTTTGCTGAGGCTATAAGAACAGTCAAAGAGCTTTACGATCTCGGAATTCTCGAAAAGCCAGCCGACTGGAAGTACGCTCCTGATTTGCTGCAATTCTACGAGGTTAAGACGCCGATAGAAGAAGAACTTTATCTGATGTTCTTGGAGTACAGAATGAGAACGTTCCAAGGTGCTTTCCACATGAACCCTGACTACAGTTTCTGGTACGGATGGGCTCCGCTCAAAGAGTCGCTCATAAGGATAAAGTACGAGGCTGAGAAGCTGAAAGCAGAAAAGCTGAAGGAGATGAAAGCTGAAAACGAAGCTGAAGAAACGAAAGAAGCTAAGGAAACTCCAAAAGCCGAAAAAGAAACTAAAAAGACTCCGGGATTCGAAGTATTGGCTGGCTTAGCCGGAGTTGCTGCGGCGTACTTCGTAAGGAGAAGGCTTTAACCTTTAATTTTTGCCGCAAAATTTACATCTTTTTTTGAATAACTCTTTCTGTGAAATCGATATACCTTCCTCTCCACCACGGGAAAGCTCCTTACTGGTTGCTGAACAGAATGAAAAAGCTCTGCTATCCGATAGTTAAGATTATCGTCGATGAATTTGGCTACGAGGAGTTGATTAAAAGACTTTCAGATCCGATTTTCTTTCAGAGTCTTTCTAACGTTCTTGGCTTCGATTGGAATTCTTCCGGCTCAACAACAGTTTTAACTGGAGTTTTGAAATCCGCTTTAAACGAGTCCGAACTTGAAGTCAGAGTTGCCGGAGGAAAGGGAAATAACGCTTTGAAAACTCCGGAAGAAATAGAAAAACTCGGAGAAGATCTGGGATTGAGAGAAAAGAAGGTTGAGGAGTTAAAGAGAGTTAGCAGGCTTGTGGCTAAAGTGGACAACGTGATGCTTCAAGACGGGTACGACCTATACCATCATGCGGTCGTATTTACTAAAAAAAGCTGGTGCGTAATTCAGCAGGGGATGAACGAAAGAGAGAGGCTTGCGAGGAGATACCACCACTCCTCCTTTGATTGGAAAATCGAAAATCCGCACTCTGGAATATTCGCTGAGAGAGTCGAGAAAGAAGTTATGAACTTAGCTTCGAAAGATAGCGATGAGGCGAGGAAGGTGATAGTGGATGTCGTTAGAGATGGAACTTTCAAAAGGGATTACAGAAAGCTCCTATCCCTCGTCAGATACAAGGAAAGCTTCAAAGTACCGAGAAAAATAGACTGGAAAGTTCTCGAAAACAGCTGCATTAACGATTTCGAAGATCTCCTCCTTATCAGGGGACTCGGTAAAGGGGCTATGAGAGCCCTCGCCCTAATTTCGGAGTTAATTTACGATGCCGAATACGACAAAAAAGATCCAGCAAAGTTTTCATTCGCTCTTGGAGGAAAAGACGGAGTTCCGTATCCTGTCGATGTAAAGAGTTACGATGAAGTCATAAGATTCATGGAGGAAATCATAAAACAGGCTGAACTTCCCGAATTTCGACTTCTCCGAGAAAGATTCCGTCAATTGTATAAGCGCTGAACTTACTCACTTTTTTGAAGATGAAACCGGCTGGTTTCTCTAAGTTCACGGCTGTGGAGCTGCAAAGCTCGTTAAAGGTGGGCATGACGATAACCGTTTTCCCCTCATATTCTCCTTCGAGCCAAACCCTTTCCTTGTGTCCATGAACAACATCTTTTATAAAATAAGCCGGATGGGAATGGGCAAGAACCAAAGTGTCCGAATCGATTTTGTATTCGACGTTACCGTGGAAAACAGCCACGTTACCGTCGTAAAAGTATTTTTCAGTTCCAAGCTCCTTCAAGTTCGCGTCATGATTCCCCTGAATCAAAATTACTTCAACATGCTCTTTTAAGTCGTTAACGAATTTCTCCGCTCTTTTCAATCCAAAAAGCCCTATATGTTTGAGATCTCCGTTTACGATAACTGAAGACGCTTTTGTCTTTTCGACGTACTCCAAAATTTTCCTCTTTATTTCCCCAACGTTTTCAGTCAAGCCGAGATGGAGGTCCGCAATTATAAGAGTGTCCTCATACTTCAGTGCTTCTCCAGCTATTCTTAACTTCCTCCCAAACCTTGTCAACATAATCCTCTACCTTCAAACCCCTCTCTTTAGCATAGATTAAAGCCACGACTTCCAGATCGAGAACGTTTCCAAACTCAATTTGCTTTCTGTTAAGCTCAGCTATAACCTCCTGCCTGCTCATCCCCAAATTTTCCGCAAGGTAATCTACAATTTCGTCAAGGAGAGATGATGATTTGATTTTATTCACATCCGGCTTGAAATCCGGCTCAACTTCAACTTCATCAACATCAAAATTCGGCTCAAGTTCCTCATTCCCTTTAAGCAAACCTTTTTTTTGAGCCAGTTCAACAACTTCCTTACTCGTTTCGTGGGAGAACCATTTAAGATCGAAGGAGAGAGTGTAAGTTAGTTCCGACTTTTTCATTTTCTTCTTCCCCTTCGACTTAAATACCGCCGCTATCGTTTTCTTGAGCATGCAAATTATCGATTTCTCGAAGGAAAAATAAAGGTTTTCGCTAAGTTCTCAGAGATAGGATAGCCGCTGCCCCTCCAACAACGTGGGCGAGAGAGCAATACGGGCAGAAGTAATTCTCTATGATCATTAGCGAAACGAAGAAAGCTATTCCTACAAATCCTAAAATAGCCCAAACTACTCTTACCTGTCTTTTTTCAACTAAGATTACAAAAAATCCAGCTGTAAACCAGATTAAACCCAATATTGAGAAAAGAAGATTGTATTCGCTTAAACAAGGAGCGTTCACCAAGCATAGCTGCTGATTTAAGTTTATGTAAAGCAGATAAAGTGTGTCGATTACACCTACCGCAAGTAGGGGAAAGATTAGCTTTTTCATCACTTTAGAGAAAATAATTGAGGTAAATAAAGTTTTTTTAATTAAGAGCATTGGAGTGCAATGAATAGCTGATTTAGCGGAAGAGGATCTTCCTGAAAAATTTTCAGTAAAACAGTTTCCTACAATCGTAAATATTTCTATTAAAGCTTTATACTGTAGGGTGTTAAAAATGAGATTGGGATTGATTTTAGCTCTTCTGATACTCATTGTAAACGCATACGGGGCAGGGGTCGGTATAGCACCATCAATTATTGATTTAAAGGATCTAACAAGAGGACAATCTGCAGAAACTCTTGTAACGATATACAATAACCAAAACGAAAAGCAGATATTTTACCCCAACGCCGAAAAGTACAACGACTGGATTACGATATTAGATAACGAAGGGAGAGTAAT
>WAQS01000246.1 GCA_015520115.1 Ferroglobus sp. | reverse complement strand
TACAATCCACAAATAAACCGTAGCTCCACTTCTTCACCTTTACGCTGAAGCCTTTAACTTCAGAGGCTCTTATAAGTGCTCCCAATGCAGTTCTGTAGTCGATTTCCTCCACGCTTCCGTCTTCAAGCGTTACGCTTACTTTTCCTGAGGGGAGGTAATGTCTCCCTGATGCAATTTTGCTGCTACTACTTGGAGCTGAACACGTCACTACATTAATTGTTTTTGAAGCTCTTTCATTTCCACTAATCGCTTCTATGTAGATTTTGCCTGCAATATAAGGTTTAAAGTAAATAGTTGTTCCATTAGCATATATTGGAGTTCCATTATTTATCTGGATAATTATGAATGAGTCTCTGTCAACAGATATCTCTAACTTTTCATTAACGCAATTTCCGTTAACGTTAATCTTTAAAGCTTCAACAGCTTGTGCAATTAATAATAAAAATAGTATTATAAACATCACTATATGTATTTTTCTCATTGCGACACCTCGCAAGTTACAGGACCAAACACATCCAATACATCTTCAGGATACTTACTGAGCTTGTAAACTCCAGCATACAGCTTGTAGTCGCCTACACTGTTTCTCTGATGAATATGAAGCAAAACTGGAACTCTCAAGCTTTTTTCCCCATTAGGATGGAATGTAGAAACTCCAGCAATGTAGTCTCCGTTCTCATTTAAGCCACTTACCACCAACACATACCAGTCATCTTCGCTTGCTCCGATACTTACCCAAGCAGTTACATTACCGCCTAATTTTGCTGGATTTACGGTCACATCTCTTATCTTTACTGGAGTTACACTTACATTGATTTCTAAAATGACCGAACAGTTTTCCAAATTGCTACCATCCCCGTATCCGTAGTATATTTTTTCACCGTCTTTGACATAGTACAAATTCGCTCCAACAGCCAATGGTGCGGTTTCATTCCAAATCGACCAGTAAATCCAATTGTTGTCTACTTTTTTTGTTGTTAATCCCATTATTGAGTTTACAAAAAACGAGCCATAACTTTCATACCAGCTATCATCCAAAGTTACCTCAAACCAGACTTCAGCGCTATTATCATTGGAAACATGTTTTGATGCTTTTATTAAAGCTCCAAGTGCTGTATTTTCCCGAATTTCATATTCCTTGTCGCTTACAGTTATAGTCATATTTATTGGTGCAAGAGTCACGTTGACAGTAATTCGCCCTTTACTGTCGAAACAATAGATGTACCCGCTGTCAGCACCGATGTACAGTCTACCGTTGACAATAAACGGCGATGACATAATATTAAAGTAGCTACCCTCTGGAGGTTTTAGTCTGTAATACCATAGAACTTTTCCTGTAAAAGCATCTACTGCGTAAATTGTTCCTTCTGGTGTATTCGTAGCGAAATAAACTACGCCATTAGCTATCGCCGGAGAAGAGTCTATCTTTCCGTTTGCAGTAAAATTCCAAAGTTCATCCCCAGTAGTGGCATTAAAACAGTAAAGCTTGCCATCTGAAGAGCCAATATATACTCTCCCGTAGGCGATTGCTGCAGTGGACATAGATCCCTTAAAGCTTACGTTCCAAACTTCATTTCCATTTAGACTAATAGCATAAAGTCTTTTGTCCGTTGCAATAAAGACCTTATTATCTCCTATGGATGGAGAATTTGTTATTTTTCCTTCAACCGGAAACTTCCAAGCGAGTGTTCTATTTTCATAAATCGCAATTAATTTATGAATTCCGCTTTCATTGCCAGCAAAGAATATCAGTCCGTTATAAGCAGCTGGAGATGTATAGTGCGCTATCTCTCCTCCGGTTGTGTATTCCCACAAAATGTTCCCTTCAAGGTCAAGTCTCCACAAGGTGCCATTCGAAAAAGTCGTAACGTATACTGAGTTGTTGTAAATTAGTGGAGAAGATGCTATACCCCAATATGAAGGGGAAGTCTCAAGGAGCAGTGATTTTTCTATAGCTCCAGTAGTTACGTTAACATAGTAGAGGTGGCCGGAAAGGTTTCCAACGATAATCAAATTTCCATATACCGCAACACTTGAAGCTCCTGTGATATTTTCATTTCTCCATTCTATGGCACCGGTATCTGCGTTAAGTGAATATAATCCTGGATTCCAATTGTTCCATCCATACCAGTTGGTAACATAAATATGTCCGTTACTGTAAATTGGAGTGGCGCCTATAAGCCCGCTTAATTTCTGTTTCCACGCAACAATTGGTAAAATTTTGTCATTTGTAGTAAAGTTACCGGTCCTCGCTGCATCTCCATGAAACGTTGTTGCAGAGGCGGTGGATGCAATCACCAATAACATTAAAGCAGCGATAACACACACCCTCAACTTCGACATTTTTGACACCTACTCAAATTTTTTTGAGTAAATAGGCTCGCGGCTATTTAAATGTTATCCATTTTGTTTGATTAGTTAACAAGAAATTTTAAGTTAGCACGTTAGGGTGTTTTAAACACTACGAGTTTCTCACTCAAAGTCGTCCCACTTTTTTAAGCTCTTTTTAACTCCTTCGCATACGCAATTCCAAATTTTGTTTCCGAGATCGCTTGCTGGTCCCGAAAATCGGTAGTACTTTCCTCTTTGGGTCGATAACACTATCACCGCATCCGTGTTCGTTCCGGTAAAGCGGTATCCGCTCTCAAGTAGTGCCCTACTCTTAGCCTCGGTGATCGTTATTATCGAGTTGAGCAAGGCGGATCTGCTCATTCTCGCATCTATTGCTGCTATAACGTTAATCGTCCCTATTTTTTCGTTCGGATTGTTCACACCAGCTGTTATAAAAACCGTCACTTCATCTTTTCTTTCAACGCTCAAGTTCTCCATGGGAACCGCTGTCAGCAATCCGAAGTACGATTTCAATCCAAGTTTTTTTGCAACATTCCTCAGGTAATCTGCCGGATCCGAGGAATAGAATTCTTCTCCCACCTTGTGGTTAAAAGCGTATCTGACCTTTTTCCATCCGCCTAAAAGCCCGGTGCTGACTCCAAAAAATTTGCCCTCGACTATTAGCGTATCCTCCTCAACCCAGTACCTTACGTATTTCATAGAGCGCCTCCCTTTCGGATCCGACCACTCTGGCTCTTTTTACTATTTCCTCGTAAATTTTCTCAGCTTGCTTTCCAAAAAAGTTTCTCAACTCAAATCGAGTTTTTTCAACTACAATCAGCTTTCCAAGCTCGGCAGCTATTTTTGCAGCTATCAAATTCCTGATGTTTCCTTTACCGACGACCAAATTTGAAAGAACCACAACATCGGCTTTTTCGATGAGCTCCAGATTCTTTTCATGAGCTTCCTCGCTTATCGGTGAGAAAGGAGCTTCTTCTACGAATTCTCCACCAACGTCAATTATCGCTTCCCAATCCGAGTCAAGAACGTTGAGAACTCCGGCAGAAATGCTGTAGCCTTCCTCCGAAAGCAAATATATCAAATCTCTCCCGCTTCCCCCTCCACAAATGACGTGAACGATTTTACCGTTCCTCTTTACTCTCGTCTTCGGAATCACGTAAACGGATCTACCGACTTTTTTTATTCTTACATCGGCTCCGTAAACTTCCCTTATCGACTCTTCAGTTAAAACTTCCCCAGCTTCCCCAACGTAAACGACTTTTCCATTCTTCACCATGATAATCTTGTCGGAGAACATTGAAGCAAGGTTTATATCATGCATAGCCACCAAAGCCGAACAGCCCGAGTTGACTTTCCTTCTCACGATTTCCATGATCTCTATCTGAGCCGATATGTCGAGATGGGCAGTCGGTTCATCTAACAACATGAGTTTTGGTTGCTGAGCAAAAACTCTCGCAAGCAAAACCTTCTGCTTTTCACCCCCGCTCAGTTCTGAAAATTTTCTTCCGGCGAATTCAATCATTCCAACTTCCTCAAGAGCTTTTTTCGAAATCTCCAAATCGTAGCTTTTTGGGAGCTTAAATCCAGATAAATGGGGAGTCCTTCCAAGAAGAACGACATCAAGAACCGTAAGATTCGTATCGGAGGACTCCTGCGGGAGATAAGCTACGTTCTTGGAAATCTCTTCGATTTTCTCGATTCTCTTTCCGTCGAAGAAAACTACTCCTTTCACGGGCTTGAGTATTCCGAAGATCGTCCTAAGCAAAGTGCTTTTTCCACTACCGTTTGGACCGAGCAAAGCCACTATTTCTCCACTCTCTACCTCCAAGGTTACGTCCTTCAGGATTTCCTTGCTTTCGATTTTCACAGTTACATTCTCAACTTTCAGCTTCATCCTATCTCCTCCAGAGGAGATACAAGAAGAAAGGTCCTCCAAGAAGTGCCGTTAACGCTCCGACTGGAATCTCGCCAGCTGTCGATATTCTTGAGGCGAGATCAACTAACGGCATGAAAATCGTTGAGAAGAGTATTGTTGCTGGAAGAAGCTTTCTGTAGTCCTCTCCAACCATCAACCTCATTGTGTGGGGTACTATTATCCCCACGAACCCGATAACTCCGCTCACTGCAACTGCCGAAGCGGTTAAGAGAGAGACTGTTCCTATCAAATATCTTCTGAAGTTCTCAACGTTCAATCCGACAGCCATCGCATGCTCCTCTCCGAGTAAAAGAGCGTTAAAGTTCCAGCTGTTGAGTAGGAGGAAGAGAATTCCAAAAAAGGCTATTGGTAAGGAGAAGTACACCTCCTCCCACCTTGGATTTGAAAGACTGCCCATAATCCAGAAAACCACTTTGTGCATACTTTGAGCTGAGAAGTAGATGAGTAGCGAAGTTAAACCTGAAAGGGTAGTTGCTATGGCTATTCCCGCGAGCAAAATCGCATAGTTCTGATCTCTAAATCTCGCCAAGCTTCCGAGTTTGTATACTGTGAAGGATGTTAAAAGAGCGAAAACGAAGGCTGAGATTAGAATGTTGCTCATAGTTGCTATTCCCAAGACGTAAACTATCGCAGCACCAACACTTGCACCACTCGCAACTCCAAGAACGTACGGCTCAGCGAGCGGATTTCTGAATAAAGCTTGCATCGCACAGCCAGATGCCGAAAGAGACGCACCAACGATCATCGCGAGTATAAGCCTCGGAAGCCTTACACCGAAGAAAATGCTGATATCACTTTCCTTAGCAACTCCGGAAACAACTCTGAGGAAAACATCAACGCCGAAAACTCCGGAACTACCGACAATAAGACATAGTAATGCCACAAGAATGTTTAGAGCTGTTAGCGAAGCTATAAGCTTTTTCACAATGTCAAGAAATGTTAAAGTTTATTAAAGCTTTCTTGAAACTAAACGAGGTCTTCAATTGGCAGACTCGGCACCTTCTTTTCTTCAAGCAGTCTCGTGATTATTAGAGTCCCTAAGTACTCTCCGTTACTGTCCCTTATCGGGAAGTAGTGCTTTTTGAAAACGTATTCTCCCTTTATTACCTCCCTCTCAAACTTGTTTCTTTTTCCCGATTTGAAATCTTCGAGTATTTGCCGGACGAAGCCTTTTACCTCCTCGGGATGAAATTCGTAAACGCTTTTTCCAACTATCCCCTCTATTTTTTTCCCTGTGGCTGTGAAAAAGAAAACGACTCTATCGTTTCTATCTACGAAAATCAAGCTTTCCTGAACTCCGTAAACGTACGATCTGTCTATCTTATCTTCGATGTGATGAATTTCGTACTCTCCGAAGATTTTTATGAAGTTTTCAAGAATTTTTTCAGCGAATAAGTCTTCCAAGCTTTTTTCGATGTAGTAGACGTATTTCTTTCCAAGTCTGCCCCTGGATTTGACCTCCTTTCTTTTAACAAATCCTTTCCTGTAGAGTCTTTCGAGCGTTGAAGCTATTGTTGTGTACGGAATCTTACCGTTGTCCTTTGATAGAACTTCTTTCACTTTTTTTACGTCAGCTTCTCCTATCCTGCTCAGCGTATCTATGATCTTCCTCTCAAGTTCCGAAAGCATGTTAGACTAAGTTCATCCGGAAAGATTTTTATTTTTTATGCGGCTGTGCATACCATAACTTACCATATTCTCATTTGTTATCGATTTAACTTTACTTCAGATGTAGTGATACCAAACAGGAAAATTTTTAATACAAGGGAGAGAAGGTAATCTATGCACATCCCCGACGGTTTCCTCGACTTGAATCTTGCAGCCTTATTCTACTTACTCAGCTTTGCAGTGTTGATATACGCTTTCAGAAAAGCAGAGATAAATCCAGCTACGCTCGGAGTTGTTGCAGCAGCGATTTTCGCTGCTCAGATGCTCAATTGGCCAATACCCGGAGGTACTTCAGCTCACTTTGTCGGCGGAGGTTTAGCCGGAATTTTACTCGGACCCTACGCTGGCAGCATAGCGATGAGCTTGGTCTTGATAATACAGACGCTCGTTTTCGGAGATGGAGGAATTACAGCTTTGGGAGCGAATCTGTGGAACATGGCAATCGTGAACGTTTTCGTCGGATACTACGTTTACTCGATCTTTAGAAAGTACAGCGAACAACTTGCAAGCTTCTTAGCCGGGTGGTTCGGGATAACTTTAGCCGCCACCATGGCTGGAGTCGAAATAGGCTTGTCTTCGGCTTTCAAGTACGGAGTCATCGAGGCAGCCTCGGTAATGTTCATCTGGCACGGAGTTCTTGGGATAATAGAGGGAATCATCACCGCTGCTGTGATAAGCTACATATCGACGAGAGCTGAAGTCAAGGCTCAAGCTCCAAGCAAGGCTGCTCTGGCGCTAATAGCCGTGATGATAGTTTTAGCGCCTCTCTTCGCATATCTGGCTGAATTGGTCAATTATACAGAGCCGTTGGAGGTTGCGGCAGAAAAGCTCGGATTGAACGAGAATAGCCTGTGGAGCGGGATATTTCCTGACTACACAGTTCCTGGAATTAACGACTACTTCGGAGCGCTTATCACCGGAGCGATCGGCGTCGCTTTAATTCTTGCGATAGGTGTTGCCCTTGCACGAGCTAATAGAGAGAAGCATTAGAGCTTTCTCAGAATACTTCCAAAATTTTTTCGTTTACGAAGAAAATTTGCTGTCAAAAATTGATCCACGAGTAAAGGTTGTGGGCTTTACAATTTTGGCTATTCTCTCCGTTTCAACTTTCGAAATCGAAAAAATCCTCTTTATCATAATTTCGATCTACCTTCTCGCTTTTCTGAGCGGTATTAGCATAGTTAAGCTCATGAAACGCTCTTATCTTTTCCCGCTATTCTCTTTTTTCATAGTTTTACCAACTATGTTTTTTGGCGAACCGTTCTCTTACGTCTTAATTTTTTCTCTGAGAATTTTTGCCGCCATATCTTCTTTGCAGCTTCTCATAATTTCCACCCCCTTCAACGATGTTATCTCAGCTTTAAGAGCTTTGAAAGTTCCGGAGAAGCTTCTCAACTCCCTTTGGGTCACATACATTTACTCCTACATTCTCGTGAGAGATCTACTTGCCATTCTCATAGCGAGGGAAAGTAGGAGAGTTAAAAGGAGCGGACACATAGAGACGATGAAGAGGGGGGGAGAGGCTCTCGGTTTGTTCATGCTGAGAAGTATGGAAAAAGGGGAAAAAGTTGCGCTGGCTATGAAGCTCAGAGGTGAGCCAATTGGAAAAGTTAAGGGGAGTAAGCTATTAATCCCCTACTTTTTACTCGTTGTGGTATGGTGGACGATACTGTGATCGAGGCTGAGAACATAAGCTACACGTATCCAGATGGAACACTCGGCTTCGACGAGTTGAGTGTGAAAATAAGAGAGGGCGAGAGAATTGCGATAATAGGAGCAAACGGAAGCGGGAAAAGCACTCTTCTTCTTGTTCTTTCCGGGCTTTTAAAACCAACGACTGGAAAAGTTAGAATTCTTGGGGTTAACCCGGAGGAAAATATCGAAGAAGTGAGAAAAAATGTTGGTTTTCTTTTTCAAGATCCCGACATATTCCTCTTCAACTCCACGGTGTTCGATGAGCTTAGGTATGTGCCCTCTCAGCTTGGTTGGAGTGAGGAAAAAATTAGGGAAGAGGTCAGCAAAATAGCGGAAGAGTTTAAGATTTCGGGAATTCTCAAAAAACCCCCTTTCAGACTGAGCGGTGGAGAAAAGAAGAGAGTCGCTCTGGCGAGCATCCTCATCTACTCCCCAAAAATTCTGTTTCTTGACGAGCCTTTTGCCAACGTTGATGCAAAGACGAAGAGGAAGATTTTCGAAATTCTGGAAACTTACGATGGCACGGTGGTTTTTACGAGCCACGAGCTTGAGCTGGTTGAAAGCTTGGCTGATCGAATTATCGTAATGAGCTTGGAAAAGAGAGTAATAGCTGAAACCGATAAGTTAAACGAAGAGATTTTAAGAAAAGCCGATTTGCTCTGATTTCATGTACTCCCTCAAAAACACAGTTGCGTAACAACCCTTTGGCAAAAAGAACTCGAAAACACCTTCGGAATAGGAAAACCTTTCAAAATCGAAAGGTATCTCTGCAACCCTCAAACTGCCTTTTGAGGAAAACTCAGGGTATGGGGATTTGAAGCTCTCAAGATCGATTCCTTCCTCTTCGAGAATTTCCTTCAATTTTTCCCCACTCCAGCCAACAAGCTTCGTCTCGTATCCCGGGAGGGGTAAGGCGAGAATGGCGTAACCTTTTTCTTTCAGAAACGAAATCCTCGGAGAGTTGAAGTCTGTAAGAATGGAAAAGTCTTCGGAGTAAACTTTGTATCCCTTTCTAAAATTCACGAAGTCGACGAAGTCGTCTCTTTCAATTTCTTTGAGATTTCCGAACTCTCTTATTCTTTCCGATAGAAGCCTGTTGAAGAGGTAAGACTGGTAGGCGTGGATGAACATGAGCTTGAGGTTTTTAGGCAAGCTAAGGAGAGCTTCAAGCTCGTTTTTGCCCTCTCTCAGCTTTTGTAAAAGCAATCTCTCGTATCTCAGGTATTTGGGCAGTTCCCTCAATCCAAATTTTGCATCTCTTTCCTTCCACAGAATTTCTCTTATCTTTCTAACGTCTTCTCTCTCGCCCTCAAAGGGTTTCGCCACGTACACCCAGAAAGCTTCTTCGTATTTTCTTTGAATAATCAGCTTGCCAACCTCGTGAGTTATCAACCTGAGGGAACCGAACCTCTGGATACCGAAAAAGTTCGGAATTCCCTTTTCCTTAAGCTCTTCGGTTATCTTCTCAACTCTCTCTCCGTTTTCAGCATCGCTCACTTTCACTCTGAAAAAGTTCCCCACTAAATCTCCAAGTTCCAAATTTTTACTTGTGAAGCAAACAACTTCAATTTCAGCGTCTTTTAGCCTTACTTCCCTGAGTTTTTCAGCGATTTTTTCATCCGCGTTGTATATAATAAAATACTGAACGCTCACGGCATTCTTATCCTTCGTCCCCGAGTATCCGACTCTTTTCTGACTAATTCCGAGAACATTCGAAAGGACTCTCGCAAAATTCAGGGTTTCCCAATTCTTTTTCTTAACCTTTATAAGGAGATTTCTTCCCTCTTTCTCTTTGAATTTTTCCAAGTCTATGATCTCCTCGACGTAAAAATCTTCAGCGGATTCTTTTATCCTCCCCCCGATTCCGGGAGTTTTTGAAATATATCCCTCTATTCCTACTCTTTCTTCTATCATGAGAAGAATTCCTCTAAGGACATGTCCTTGCCCTTCTTTTCCTTTTTCCTTCTCTTTCTCTTGGTCTCCTTTTTCTCTTCCTCCTTCTTCTCCTCTTTAACCCCGGCTATCTCAACTTCTTCTTCCTTCTCTTCGAATTCTTCAACTTCCGCTTCTTTCAGTTCCACCTCCTCAACTTTTGCAGCGAATCCCTCAAGAAAAGTCTCGTCTTCAATTCTGTGGTAGTTGTGCTCCTTCATGTACCTGTAGATTTCCTCTCCTCGCTCGTCACCGACTAAAAACTTAAGTTCCTCCTCGTTTAGGTCGTAAAAAGCAGCAATTTTTGCCGCTGTGTCGGTGTCCAACGTGGAGAGGAGAAATCTTACGTAATCGTAAAGTTCAGTATTCGCTTTTTTCCTCGACATGTGGGAATACTTAGCGAGTTTTTTCAGAATGTTTCTCCGTAATTCTCTCTTCTTTTGGAAAGTCACGAGCTTCTGCCAGAACGTCGGGCGAGTGTATCTTGTGAAACCTTTTTTCACCTTGCTCTTCGACTGCTGAACTCCCACAGTCATTAAGTAACTGGCGTATTTCCACAGTCTGTAGAACTGCCTCCTCTTCACCCTTCCAAGGAACATGTCTGCCCTTGAAAGAACGAGCTGAGCTTTGTATAGATCTTCTCCTTCGTATTCGAGCGGCACATTAGCGTCGATCCAGTAAATTAAGTCTTCGGGGGATTCGTCAAGAAGCATCGTTTCAGAATAAACAGTCGAGTAGTACGTTTTGAAGATCTTCTGCATAACCTTAAAGACATCAGTCTCTTGAGTTCTCTTAGCCACCACTACATCTTCGGCTTTTACAACTTTCCTCCCTTCAGCTACTGCCTGTAGATCGTTTATCGCTGCCCTCAAGTCTCCTCCGGCGTTGTCTGCTATTGCGTAAAGGGCTTTCTTGTCGATCTCAATTCCTTCAAGCTTCGCTATTCTCTCCAAAACCTTCACGACCTGATCTCTTGTTAGTCTTTTGAAGTTTACCATCGTCACAAGGTTTCTCAACTCCGGCGAGAGGTTGTAGGGTTCGTTTGCTATCAGTATCATCGGCTGAGGTGGATTTCTTCTCAGAACTTTTATCAGGGCGCTTTCTCCACCGAAATCCTCTTTTTTGCTTATATTGTCAACCTCGTCGAGAATTATGAGCTTCAGCTTTCCTTCCTTCGTGGATAAAAAATCCCCTTCATCGCTCAAAGTTTCGTTAAAGGCTCCCTCTCCAACAATTCTGTAAATAACGCTCCAGTTTCTCTGATCGGAAGCATTTAACTCCACAACTTCCCAGCCGTAGGTATTGGCTAACGCTAAAGCGAGGGAGGTTTTTCCAACCCCCGGAGGACCGGCAAAAAGAAGGGGTTTCTGCTTAACACCTCTCTTCCAGTTTTCAGCCCAAGTTACGACAGTTTTGATTATACTTGACGGAGCAACAACATCTTTGATCGTTTTCGGACGGTACTTTTCAACCCACAGCATCGCTCTACTTTCTCCTCCAGACAATATATTATTTTTCCAGCCAGAAGGTGTCGTCCTCTTTGTAATTGTATTTGAAAACTAAGACCTTCATGTTCCCTTCGGCTGAATGAATAGCTCCAGGCTTGCAGAGTAGAACGCTTCCGCACGAAACTTCGTAATCGTTTCCATCGATCTTCATTACTCCCTCTCCTTCGACTATGACGAAAACTTCCGTCTGAACTTTGTGGTAGTGATCGCCGACCTTTCCTTTAATTTCCACCAGCTGGATAAAGCAGTCTTCGCTGAACTCGTAAAGCTTAGACACTCTGTAGTTCCCCCGCTCTACCCACTCTTTTGCTTCAAGTCTCATGAAGTTAAATGAAGCTCGCGGATATAATTCCTTTTTTGCTAACGGTAACGCCGATAGCGTTTCTTCCCATTACCGGAATCTGCTTGACTTCGACGACCACCACGTTTCCGTCTTTGCTAACGACCATGAGCTTGTCGCTCTTTACGAACTCTGCAAAAACGAGCCTACCAGTTTTTTCGTTTACCTTGTGGGCTATAACTCCCTTCGCACCTCTCCCGGTTAGCCTGAACTCTTCCGTCTTCGTTCTCTTTCCGTAACCGTTTTCGGTCAGCGTTAGAATCAAGTCTTCGCTTCCAACATCCATCCAGGCAATTTTGTCTCCTTCAAGGCTTACAGCCTTCACGCCTCTCGCGTTTCTCTTGTACTCTGGAACTTCTTCGGCTTTAAACCTCACGAGCCTTCCGTTTTCAGTGGCGATTACGATCTCATTTCCATCAAGCTTTTTAACAAAGGCAACGCTTTCTGGAGAAGCTAATATTCCGGATCTCTTCGCGTTTTCAAACTCGGCGATGTTAACCTTTTTTATGTATCCAC
>WAQS01000245.1 GCA_015520115.1 Ferroglobus sp. | reverse complement strand
CGTTAAAGTCCGCATTTACCTTTACTTTCAAAAAATTTACCTCGTTGAGGTATATTGTAGTGTTCTGCAGCACTACTTCGGTTAGCTCCCTTTCCACTACGAACGGGATGTAGTAAGTTGTCGAGCCATTCGGAGTGGACACCTTAACTTCCACCAAGAACTTTCCAGGTTTTTCTGCTTTAAACGTGAAGGGGAATTCATAAGAAGAGAGGGGAGGAATTACTCCTATGTCGGTAACAATTCTCGGCTCGACGAGATCGCTGTAAAAAACAATACTGGAAATCTTCTCAGCGAAAGAATTTTTATTTTCCAGAACAATCGAGCAATCTACCTCATCTCCCACGAATATCTTGTCGAGTCCCACTTTAACCTCTTTGATCGTTACCTGAGCTGAAGAGGGAGCAATAAAGAAGAGCAACGCAAACAGTATCGTTAAAAATTTCTTCATGCCAGCAAAATTTATTTTTTGAATTTAAGCTTTTCTCTAAAACTCTACGATATCGAAGTCAAAATCGATGTCCGCAGAATCCTCGAAAGAGGATAGCATCAAGATATCGATCATTCCAAACGCTACAAGGAGCGAAAGCAGGAGTGCGTGAGTTCTAAGCATATCCTCTACCTCCTTCAAGTCTCCTCTTTCCCGCGCTAATCGGATTTTCTCGGATAATTCTTTTAATTTGTTTAAAAGTTTTTGAGCTTCGTTATATCCTCTGTCGGTAAGCTCGTAAACCTCTTTTTTGAAAATTAATCCCTCCTCTCTTTTTACAACCAATCCTTCTGCTTTCAAACTGTTTTTTCTAAATTTAAGAAGGAGCACGAGAACACTTTCTCTTAATTCCATGAAATAAGCTTGGATGCAAATTTGAAAACCTTTCGGCTTCAAAAATTCATAAAAATATCTTGGTCCAGTATCTCTCAACCCTTTTGAGCTTACACAGTTTATCAGCCGCATCCATCCACCTGTCAAAGTCTTCGAATATCTCTTCCCATTCGAAACCCCTTTCCACGAGCTCGTCCTCTTTCAAACCTTCAACGATGTCGTAAAACTCTTCAAAAGACATTTTATACTTCCTTTCAAGCTCCAAATCGACAGCAATAGCCTTTTCTACATCTACTCCTCCCTTTTTGATTACCTCCAATTCCTCCCTAAGATACTCAAGCTCTCTCTTTAGTTCTTCCAACTCTAAAGCACTTTCCGACCTCTCTTCCAGTTCTGCAATTCTATTTCCGATTCGTTCTATTTTTCTTTCGAGTTCCCTTATTCTAATCACTCTCTTCTTTCTCAGGTCCTTTCTGTTCGTCACAACTGTTCAGAGAGTGATTAGGAAACTTAAAGATTATCGAAGCGTTACCAAGCTTTTGAGCATCTTTCGAAGACTCCGTAAAATTAGAACTCGTTGTCGTCTTAGAACACGCTAAGGTTTTGGTGCAAAACTTAGTAATTTTTTTAAACTTCCAAATTAACTCTTTTTTGAAAGATGAGTGAGTTAAAGGAGTTGCCAAGAGGTTGGGAAATTCTTCTTGCTTGTCATCTACTTAACGGGGAAGTTTGTGGCAAAGTGAGATTGCAAAAGGTAGTTTCAGAGTTGCAAAAAGAAGGTTTTCCGGTTAATTACAGCTTTATAATTCTTGATATGGGTCCCTTTTCAAGCAGTGTCGAGGATAACGTTCGTCAGCTTAAAAGTAATGGGTTGATAAAAGTTAATTTAATGCCAATGCCAGAAGGCTACAATGACAGGTTCGATTACGTTCTTACTGAAGAAGGAAAAAGAGTTGTCGAGGAGGGAATTCTACCAGTACTTGAGGAAGAGTACGATTATCTTAAAGATTATCTCAATAAAATTTCGGAAAAATACAATAACTTCATTTCGTCAAAAGAAATCATTGAAGCAGTTCATAGAGAATTAATTCTCGATAATAAGGACGAATTTAAGAGCGAACTTGAGAGAGTCCTTAAAGCATATCGCAATATCCTGAAAAAACTCTCTAAAGAAGATCATAGGTATTGTCTTGTTTGGGTAGCAGTTTTGGGGTTGGCAGATTTAGTGGTCGAAGTTCTCGAAAGAATTAAGGAATATATTGAATTTTTTGAAAATATAAATTCTGATTTTGATTTAGGTTTGCCAGATGATGCTGGGAAATACTTTATACTTTCTAAAGCGAAAGAAGGGCTTGGTTTAATCACGATACAGTACCCATTTGAAGAGTGCAGAGATAACGAAATGTGTGTTTCAGAGAAATGGGATGAGTGCAATAAGACTGAGCAAAAAATAAAAGCTATATTTACGGCAATTGAAAGAAACGCTCTCTTGTACTCTTACTTAGATGAGCCAGAGGAGGGAGAGGAATTCTTGGAAATTCATTCGGTGTAAATGATGGTGTTGTGATTGATGCAAATTGCTGTATTAAAGCAGTCTTGGAGGTAAAAGGAGTTAAAGATTATTACAAGGACGCAATAAACGAATTCATCAACAAATGCACACTTAACGAAATTTTGGTCGGATATTTCCCAATTATAAGAGAAATGTCTGAAAGAAACTTGCCAAAAGCGTTAAACGAACTCTTTAGACAGAGAAATGTAAAATTGAGGGAATACCATTACTATAAAGCGTTGGACAGAGTGAGAATTAAACTCAAAAAGCTGTTTGACGAAAAGCTTACTGAACTTGATCAGAGTTGTTCGGATAACGAGTTGAGTTATTGTAGAGCGTTCTTTGGGCAGATAAAGAAGAGGCTTTCAACAAAAACCCCAAAAAATCCAGTTCCTGAGGATGAAGACATAATAATCTTGATTTCAACAACAAAACAACCTTGGGAAAGGAAAGGGATACTTTCAGACGATTCTCATTTCACAGATTATAAAGAAGAAATATACGACCAGTATAAAATTGAAATTCTGCCTATGAAAGATTTAAACCAAATAATGATCTCTTGGAAGTGGAAATAATTTTTTCAGTTGCGTTTTACCAACTAACGCTTTTCCATTTCTGTCTCTTAGACACATCTGACGGTGCCGACGATCTTAC
>WAQS01000244.1 GCA_015520115.1 Ferroglobus sp. | reverse complement strand
CCGGAAGTGGCTGAAGTGATTCTAAGCTTTGAAAAACCCTTCGTTGATTAGCATGAATCTGATAATCCACCACTGGGATACAGACGGAATTTGTTCAGCCTCTCTAATCTCGGAAGTCGTAGATAACACTGAAAATATTACACTACCTCCCGGCATCTTTAAATTCGATGAAAGAGTCTGGAATGCCGTAAACAGAGCTGAAAAAGTTTACGTGGTTGACGTAAATCTCCCCAAAGAGGTCGAAAGGATAGAAAAACCGGTAGTCTTCTTTGACCATCACATACAAAATAAAATCGAAAAAAAGAATGTTATTCATGTGAATCCAATTTTTGAGGGAAAACAGGCTCCTTCAGCGAGCTATGTCGTCTCATCCTTCTTTTCCCACTGGGACTGGAGGTCAGCTTTAGGAGCTGTGGGAGATGTCGGAAGAAGAGCTTTCAGATTCGACTGGGTTTTAAAAATTTTGAAAAAGTATGAGTTGAGTGAAAAAGAGGCTTTGCGTTTAGCAGAGTTGATAAACTCCCCGTCTCTGCTTTTCGATAGAAGGGGAGTTGAGGAGGCGGTAGAGAAAGTTGCGAATAACGATCCAAAGTATTTGATCGAGGATGACGAGTGGAACAAGAACGTTGAAAGGATAGAACAGGAGATAACAAGAATTCTGAAGAATGTCCGTGAAAACGGTAAGTTCAGCTTAGCTAAATTCTCTTCAGATTACAACATCGCATCCATTATTGCGAGAAAACTCGTGTGGGATTCAAACAGTGAGGTTGCAGTAGTTGTTAACGAGAACTACCATGGCTTTTCCCAACTCTATGTGAGGGTTAAAGAAGACAGAGCCAAGCTCTACAAGATCGAAGAGTTAATCAAAAAGTTGAAAAGCAAAAATTTGAACGCTGGAGGGAAAAAAGACGTTCTCGGGGTAATTTGCGAGAGGGAAAAGCTTGGCGAAGTTGTAAAAGTTATTGAGGACCATTTCGGTGAAAGCTTATGGTGAAGGTTTTAATTTTCGGACTGGATTCAGCTTCTCCAGAGCTTCTCTTTAATGAGTTTTTAGATGAGCTTCCCACGATAAAAAAGCTGATGGAAAACTCGATTTACGGGGAGATGAAGAGCTGCATTCCGGCGATAACGATTCCCGCTTGGGCAGTGATGTTCACGGGAAAAACTCCTGGAGAACTCGGACTTTACGGATTCAGGCACAGAAAAGAGGGAAGCTACGATGAAATGTGGATAGCGAACAGCAGAAAGGTCGTTGAGCCAGCAGTGTGGGATTTCCTTGGAATGGAGGGAAAGAAAAGCGTTTTAATAGGAGTTCCTCCAACCTATCCGCCGAAGAGAGTGAATGGGTGGCTGATAAGCTGCTTTATAACTCCAGATGCAAACTCCGACTACACATACCCCAAAGAGCTTAAAAAAGAGGTGGAAAAAATTGCTGGAGAGTACATCTTCGACGTAGTTTTCAGAAAAGACGAGAGAGAAGAAGTGAAGGAGAAAATCTGGGAAATGACCGAAAAGAGGTTCGAAGTAGCGAGGCACTTAATTCAAGAAAAGGACTGGGATCTGTTCTGGCTCGTTGAAATTGGGTTGGACAGAGTTCATCACGCTTTCTGGAAGTATTTCGACAAAGAACATCATCTTTACGAAGAGAACAGCAAGTTTAAGAACGTTGTAAGGGACTACTACAAGCTTCTTGACAAAGAAATAAGAAAGACCCTTGAACTCGTTGATGAGGATGCTTACGTAATTATTGTTTCCGATCATGGAGTAAAGAGAATGAAGGGTGCTTTTGCGGTTAATCAATGGTTAATCGAGGAGGGCTATTTAAAGATCAGAAATCCGGAAATTCTTGAGAAGAGAACAGGAGTAAAATTCGAAGAGTTGGACGTTGATTGGAGAAAAACTATCGCGTGGGCCTGGGGAGGCTACTATTCGAGAATCTTTCTGAACGTGGAAGGGAGGGAGAAGAAAGGAATAGTCAAGAAGACCGAATACGAGAAGGTTAGGGAAGAAATAGCAGAACACATAAAATCGATAAGAGGTCCGAACGGAGAAAAATGGGATACCAAGGTTTTCTATCCAGAAGAAATTTACCCACTTGCTTTGGGAGATAAGCCAGATATGATGGTTTACTTCGACGACTTATACTGGAGAGCAGCAGGAACTCTTGGCTGGGAGTCGAATTATCTTGCTGAGAACGATACTGGTCCGGATGATGCGGTTCATTCGGAATACGGAGTCTTCTTACTTCATCATCCAGAATTGGATGAAAGACGAATTAGCTGCTCGATCTACGATTTTGCTCCAACCGTGTTGAATCTCTTTGACATAGAAGTTGATCTAAGGGGGAGATCCTTGCTATGAGCTTCGTAATCTGGCTTACCGGTCCGAGTGGAGCCGGAAAGACTACCCTCGCAAGAGCTTTGGAGAGAAAGTTGAAGGAGATGGGTTTGAAAGT
>WAQS01000243.1 GCA_015520115.1 Ferroglobus sp. | reverse complement strand
CGGCAACATCATACGCTTTATCGACAACTTCAAACCCGCCGACCTTCATCAACCTCTCTCCGTAGAACTGGAGGGTTTCTCCTTTAGCGTAAGCTTGAATGATTATTCCACACCTTGGCACTTTGTAACTCACTTCTCCTCCGGAGGAGTTCCTGATGCGGACATTTCTAAAAACTTCTAAGTACGTGAGTTTCCTGCTTACGATTCCCTCCTTTCTCAGAATTTTGTCAATTTCTCTCAAAAACTCGACCTTTTCTTCAACGCTTATATCTTCAAGTTTCTTTTTCTGCTTGAAAACGAAGCTTCCTTCGAAGGGTGTGCTGTCGACTTCCGAATCAGCCTCGAAAATTGCCAATTTTTCGGCTTTTTTCAAACCCTCTTCATCCCTCAAATTCCCTACAAAGTATCCCCAAAAGCCATTTTTTAAAACCCTAAAAGATTTTCCGCAATATTCCGAATACTTTGCATTTTCAACTTTTCCGTTTTCGAGGCTTACTTGAAAGCTCTTAGCTTCCAACTCCCTTATTTCGTAGTACATGCTCGATCAAAAAATAAAAATTAGTTCTTAGGAGGAATCGGAGGAATTTCGTAGGGGAATGCTTTTTTCTCCAAGTGTATTCTCAGGTAATCCTCCCCATGACAGTCTTCGCAGAGAACGTTTCTTGCTCTATGAATGTCCACGAGATTTCTCCCCGGCTTAAAAGGGTCACTTCCGTGGCAGTTTAAGCACTCCCACTCGCTCTTACCTATTTCCTTATGACATACTTTACAATCAGCCTGAGTTACGTGCTTCTCGTGGAGCTTCTCAAGTAAAAATTCTTTGCTTTCGTTCAAATACTCTTTTAAGTGGCAGGAGATGCAGTAATCAGCATTTTTGTGTCCTTTCACTTCGTAAGCCTGGGGAACATACTGTCTCTTCGGATTGTTGTGGCAGTTCTCACATTCGGACCTTGGGAGTTGTTGCATTTCTGTCGGAGTTTTCTCGGGTTTTGGAGTTTCTGCTGGAAGTGGAGTTTCGACTGTTTTTTTTGGAACTACCTTCTCTTTAGGTGCCTCTCCCGCGCAAAGAAGTAGGAGGGAGGTTAAAAAAATTGCTATAAAGAGCTTTTTCATACTTCACTGCTCTACGAACTTATCGGCAGCTTTGTGTATTCCCGCAATGTCCGTTCCGTGGCATACTGTGCAGTACTTTCCTCTTGGCAGGTGAATGTTAACCAAGTTGCCGTAGCTTGGCTTTACGGCATCTGGATATGCGTGGCAGTTTTCACAGACCGTCCTTCCTTCCTCAATTGGCTTAGGAACGACGAGCTTTGGAGGAGTTCCGTGGCAGACTTTACAGTCGAGCTCTATCGTTCCCGGTCCAACGTGGATCTTGTGTGGATCCCATCCGTGACAGTTGCCACAGAGCTGTCCTCCACCAACGTGAGGCTTGTAATCAACGGACTTTGTATGACAGACCGTACATTCAACCACCGGAGATTTAGCCTCAACCTTCTTCGGAGTCGGTTTCGGAGTGGGTTTAGCTTTTGGAGTTTCCTTCTTTTCTGGCGTTTTTTCGGGAACTGGTGTCTTCTTCTCTTCAACTTTCTTTGGAGTCTCTTTCTTTTCGACTGGTGTTGGTGTTGGTTTCACCTTCTCCTCTGCACAGCCAGCAACTAAAACAGCGAGAATAACTAAAGTAACTGCTATCCACTTTTTCATGGCTATCCCCTTTTATTCGAAGAATGAACGATCTATATTAAGCTTTCTATAATCAAAAGAGTTCAGCAGCAAACTTTAAAGCGAAATATCTCGTAAATTCAATCTTTCCGTTCGAACTTCCTTCTGACCACTGCTGCCACTCCCTGCTCGCAAATTTCCATTTCTTTCCCGCTCATAACAGCTTGAGCAACTCCAATAATTCTGCTGTTGTAAAAAACAACGATATCGTTCGGACGTATCCTTTCGTCAGCCTCTAAAACTCCGGCAGCGAAGATCGTCCCTTTCGGATCGAATTCGTCGATCTTAATCGTGTATACTTCTTTCTCAAAAAGCTGATAAGCGAACTCTTCGTATATGTCGAGCATTCCGTAGTTTGTGTCCACCCTTCCAGCCAGCCCTCTTCCGAAGAACCTGAGCTCTGGATACTTTCCTCTTGCTTTACCCTCAAACTCCACTCCGAATTGGTATAGGGACATGTGTCTCAGAATTTCTGAGTACAGATCGAAGTCGATCTTTTCTTCGCTTTCAAGCTTTTTCTTGAGTTCGTTCAAATCGTCGACGAACTCTATTTCAACTCCGGAAATTTTTTGAGCTTTTTCAGCAACTTTTCTGTAGCCTCCGTGGAGGTAAGCGTAAATTTTCTCGAAATTTTCAAGGAGAGGCGAGAGTTTTTCAGCGACAAAGTTTATCTCGAAATCGCTCCACTCTCCAGTTGTTGGCGTGTCGTAAGCCACTATTGGGTATATCAACTCGAACTCCCTCGGAGCTACGAAAGGGGAGGAGATTATTATCTCGTTGACACCTTTCAAAGCCCTCCCGAGCTTATCTTTTATCATCCTGTGGGACTTCGAGAGCGAATAGGGTTTTCTTGCACTGCAGGGGAGGAGGAGGGCGATCTTAGACTTGGGCGAGTAAACCTTCCTCATTCTTTCGAAGTATCTCGTAACTTCCACCCTTCTGTAAGAAGAGTCGGTGGTCGGATAAAGTTCGGATTTCCTGAAAACTGGAGTGTATTTTTCGAAAGCCTCATAGTTTTTATCGGCGTACCTCAAAAGAACCTCGGCTTCGGGAACAATCTTTGACCTCGCCTCAACAACATCCCTTATCTCCTCGGAGAATATCAGATTCCTCGATAGCTCGACTTCTCTCCTTAATACTTCCGTGTTGTGGTTCGCTAAGAACTCATACCTTTCGAACTTGTTGAGTTCTTTGAAGTTTCCCACTTCCTCGCAGAATTTACAGCTGCATGGGAGACTTTTCAGACTTTCGAACCTGAAGTTTCTTTCTGGAGTGAAGTATACTCCGTCGTAAGCCATTCTCAAAGCTAAAAGATTATCGAGAAAATCCGCACCGAGGTAAACGTAAATTAACGCGTTTTGTGGTGTTGCAACGCCGGAAATATAGAGAGGAGACAAATTGGAGGATCTAAAGGAAACTATTTTTTCAACCTTTTCCTTCTCACTTAAACCCTCAAGAACGAGAATTTTTATCTCTTTCTCAAACTTGTAGACCTCGTAAAGCTCTCTGTCGATTTTTTCAAGAAATTCTGGAGCTTTTACTTCAACTTCCAAGTTCGTATCTTCCCTCAAATCGATTAAAGCTGGGGTTTTTATTCCCTTATACTCTCCAGCTCTCGAGAATCCATCCCTTTTTTCAAGTCTGAACGTCATCCAAAAACTTCCTCCACTTCTCGTCGATAATAAGGCTGACCTTCTTATCCTTGTGCTTTTCGAGGAACATCTTCAAACCTCTTACGGCAGTTTTGTACGCTTCTTCGTCGAGATCCTCTGGAATTTCCGCATGTCCGGCGGGATAGCTTTCCATGAGTTCAGCTGGGACAACTCCGAAGGGGGGCTTTAAGTAGAAGTCGGCTTTTACGCTGTAATCCGAGGAAATGATAATTTCTTTCTTGTCCGTCTTCACTCTTAGAACTCTCTCCTGATGCCTTCTCACAGCAGGTCTCAGGCAGCTCTCTGTTCCGAGGTAGAAGAAGACCTTCTTGGCAAAGGGGTCGTACTTTTCCACAAGGTCGTAGTAATCTCTGATAGCCCTCCAAGCTTGAATTAGGTATGGATGTGCTCTTATCCTTCTTTCAACGAGCTCAAAAAGCTCATTGTTCTTTATAGCCTGTTTAACCCTCCTAATCTCTTCAAAACTAACGTAGAGGTTATGCTTTCCAAGCAAAATCTCCCGCTCACTCTTTTCAATTCTTCTCATTTCCTCCGGCGTGTATTCTAAGCAAACCGGACACGAGCACGGAAAGTAATTCATCTCGGAAAGCTTCTCCGTTCCGTAGGGTGTTAAATAGCGATCATCTTTTGCGAATAAAGCGTAAGCGGCGGAATCAAAAAGATCACAGCCTAAGGCAACAAACAAAGCGAACACCATAGGGTGTCCAGCTCCGAATAAATGTACAGGCTTATTTGGAGGGAGCTTGGTTTTTGCTGAAAGCACAGCTCTTGCAACGTCTTCGAATCTATACATGTCCATTAAAGGAACGACTCCACCTATCGGATAAACGTCCCCTCCGATCTTGGCAGCCTCCTCAGCAGATTTTTTTCTCAAATCCCAGTGGGTGGAGCCTTGGATGGGAAGAGCCAAAAGCCCTTCCCCGGAGTAGATTTCCACAGCTTCCTTTTCTCGCTTTATTGTCTCCTCAAGATCTTTTAAAGCTGTGGAGTAATCGGCATCCGGGGGAGTTGGAATGTCTAAGGGCACCACAATGTCGCTCTTAATCTTTTCCTGAAATTTTACGATTTCCTTGTTGTTAACTTCAATTTCTCCGTACATCAGCAGCTGATAGCTTCCGCTGTCAGTCATCACAGGCAAATCTGTATCGAGAAGAGCGTGCACTCCGATTTTTTCAGCTTTCTCTCTTAGATTTTCGGTTCTGTAAATTATATAGGAGTTCGTTATTAAAATTTCCGCTCCCATTCTTTTCAGCTCTTTTGGAGGAATAAAATCAATGTTTGGGTTTATCACCGGCATCAAAGCTGGAGTTTCCACGACGCCGTGAGGGGTTTTTAGCTTCCCTATTCTTCCCATTGCATCCTTGTCCGTAACTTCGAACATCAGCTGAACTTAAAAAGAAGGGTATAATAAGTTTGGGGTACGCATCTTTCGACTTAGCTTTGTGATGTAAACGAATCATCATTAGGCACGACCGCTGACAACTTTTTTAAAAGCAGCAGGAAAACCTCGGATGCAACGTGGCTTGGCTACTTTCCAAACTATTCTATAACCTCCCAAAACGCTCGGTAATCTGAGTAAAATGCTGAAAGTGCTTTTAATGTACTTTGACTTCAAAATTTGATCCATGGCTTCGTCTCCTTTTCCAGTTAGATCATAACTAAAGATAACAAAGCCGACGATTGTTGTTCCTTGGCAGTTTTAGTTTCGGCATAATTGCTTATTAGACTTATTAGAGTTAGTCAATCCGCAGTAATCCTCCACTAAAAACACGCAAAATAAATAAGCTATCCTGAGAAGTTAAAGAATATGAAAACGCTTGAAGAGATTAAGAGAATATTAGCGGAACATAAAGAAGAACTTAGAAAGTTGTTTGGAGTTAAAGAGATAGGGATTTTTGGCTCGTATGTAAGAAATGAACAAACAGAGTTAAGCGATGTTGACATCTTGGTCGATTTCGAAAGGGAGATTGGGTGGGAGGTTGTCGATCTTAGAGATTATCTTGAAAAATTGCTTAATGTGAAGGTAGATTTGGTTTCAAAAAAAGGAATTGTTAGAAAGCCACTATTGTGGAAGTATGTTAAAGAGGAGATAATTTATGTCTAAAAGGGACGCTAAGTTGTTTCTATACGATATTTTAGAAAGCGTTGAAAAGATTGAAAAGTATACGAGGGATTTAAGCTTTGATGAATTCGTCGAAAATGAGTTGATAGTTGATGCTGTGATTAGAAACCTCGAAATAATTGGTGAAGCCGTAAAGAATATTCCCGAAGAAGTTCGTTCCAAGTATCCAGAAATTCCGTGGAAAAGAATTGCCGGTTTTAGAGATGTAGTAATTCATCATTACTTTGGCATCGATCTAAACATCGTTTGGACAGTTATTAAAAAACATTTGAAAGAATTAAAACCGAAAATAGAGAAAATCCTTAGAGAATTGGGGTAGTACCTTTTGATTAATTATATTATTTAGCATAGCTTTAGCTATTTTCAGCGTACGTTAGTTTCGATCCATGCAGCGATTAAGATTAA
>WAQS01000242.1 GCA_015520115.1 Ferroglobus sp. | reverse complement strand
GCTGAAGACCGGTGTTTCCTTATAGAAGAGGTGCATCATCAATGCGATGAATGCAATAACTAAACCAGCAACTATGAATGGAATTCTCCAACCCCAAGCCTCAAGTCCTTCAGTACCGAGCCATGATTCAACTAAGCTTTCCATAGAAGCAGCTATAGCCATTCCGATAGCTGGAGTGGTGAAGAGTATTCCCGTATACATACCTCTCCTTCTCTCGGGCACTGACTCTCCAAGGAAGACTATGATAGCTCCGTATCCTCCTCCAAGAGCAAGTCCCTGGATAATTCTCAGAATGAAAACGAGTATCGAAGCCACTATACCTATCTGAGCGTAGGTCGGCAGAATACCTATTCCGACCGTTCCGGCAAGCATCGACAGAGCTGCTATAACGAAAGCGATTCTTCTTCCGTAGATGTCTCCGATTCTACCGAAGAGCAAAGCTCCAAGTGGTCTGAAGAGGAAACCGAGAGCTAAAGCTCCGAAGCTTGCAAGCAGCGATGCTATAGGATCTTCTGATGGGAAGAAGACCTTAGCAACGATAGGTGCGAGGATAGCGTATGTATAGAAGTCAGTCCATTCCAGCAGTGCACCGCTCCAGCCGATGGCTATCGTTCTCGCCAGTTCTCTCATTGGAATCTCTACTTCTTTAACATCCGACTTCTCAACCATCCAGACACCCCTCTTTCAACTGTCCAACTTTACAGTCGTCTTCAACGATTAATAGCTAACAACAATATAAAATTTTCCATTAATGATCAGGAGAAATAACTTCGGCAGTTAGACTATTGTCTAACATTACAACAGCGTTAAGGTCTGTTTGAAAGCTTCAACTTTCGAAAACTCCTTTCCAGATGATTCTTTCATAACGTATGGTATTAAATTTGAAAGTTAAAAAGTGTAATTTGTTCCTCGAATTTTTTAAATGATAACTTAAAGGACAAACTTTCGCAAGGTTAGACAATAAACGAACCTCAGCCGCAGGAAATTTCATCACCTCTCAGCGCGACCGAAACTCATCATCGGTATCGGTCATTAAAAGTAGTAATTCAAGGAGATTTAAGCGTTAAGGTTTATTAATCGTTAAGTGATGATTTTTCCATGGTCAAAAAAATGCTTCCAATACTCTTACTTCTCATCCTAACCTCCGGCTGTCTCGGACTTGGAAAGCCAGAGGTTTTGAGTTACAAAAGTGAGTGGGGAGAGATAACGGAAAGTTATTCGGAGATAATAACAAAGATGGACGTGAAAAATCCAAATCCTTTTTCGATTCCACTGAAGGCAATAGACCTCACACTCTACATAAACAACATCGAGCTGGGGAAGGGAAGGAGTATAGGAGATGCCACCTTGAAACCGAATGCAATTACGACGATAACGATTTTGACAAAAATAGACAACAGTAAAATTCCGGAATGGTGGGTTAGCCACATTAAAAACGGAGAGGTTTCGGAGCTTCTTTTGAAAGGAAATCTGATATTCAACCTGATCATAACCGAATTTAAATTTCCCTTCGAGGAGAGAGACGAAATAAGAACCGACATACTGAGAGGTTTCAAAGTTGACGAAAAATTGAGTTTCGGGCCACTGGCAGCTAATGTGAAAATAAATCCAAGGTGGGGAGAAGTTAAAAGAGATTACACGCAAATTATGCTCGATACGGTGATAGATAGCGATGTAAGCTTCAGACTAAAGGGGATAAAGTACGAAGTGCTTATGAACGGCATAAAAATTGGCGAAGGTTATTACGACAAAGATGTTGAGATAGGAAGAAATACAAAATTTACACTGGAGCTTAGACTCGATAACGATAAGCTTGACGACTGGTGGGTTTCACATCTCAAAAACGGGGAAAGAAGCGAAGTTGAAATAATAGTCACAGGAGTATTCGATTTGGCTGGAAAAACTTTTGAAGTCGATCTGATAAGGGAAAAAACGTCATTCAGAACGGAGATACTAACATGATTACCGTTTGTGAGTTTTGCAAGGGAAGAATAAAAATCGGAGAACTTGGAAGCTGTGTCATCTGCTGCAACATTTTCGAAAAAATTGATGATTTAGCTGGTAAGGTGCTTGAAGATCTCAAGGATTACGAGTTCGATAGTTTCTCGGTTGGTTCGAGACTCAGAGGTAGTGCAAAAGCCATTCAAAATTTTTTGAAAGTCGAGCTCGGCATCGATGACGAGCTGAATTTCAAGAGAAATTTTAATAGGGAATTTGCAAAAAAAATAAGAGAGAAGAGCGGAAAGGAAATTAAGCCAAACGGAGATGTAAGAATAATAGTTGATCTCGAAGATTTGAGTTTGAACTACGAAATTCTTCCAGTTTACATCTTCGGGAGGTACAAGAAGAGGGTCCGCTATTTGGCTCAAACAAGATGGTTATGCTCTTTCTGTAAAGGAAAGGGATGCGAAGCCTGCAATTTTACGGGAAAGAAGTACTTAAGCGTCGAAGACATGATTATCGAACCAGCTTTGGAAGTTTTTAAAGGAGAGAACGCTTTTCTCCACGGTTCGGGAAGAGAGGACGTGGATGCAAGAATGCTCGGGAACGGAAGACCTTTCGTTCTTGAAGT
>WAQS01000241.1 GCA_015520115.1 Ferroglobus sp. | reverse complement strand
CTCGTATAGATAACTATTGGATTAGAGAGCTATTCGGAGGTGAATACGGAATCGTGACTCTCGGAATAAGGTACGCAGTCGCTATAGTTCTTCCGGTCGTTACGATGTTTTTCATAGCTTTTTCGCTCCTTGAAGATTCCGGATTTTTGCCAAGGATAGCTTACACCCTCGACGCTCTGTTCAAAAAGATAGGTTTGAGCGGCAGAGCTGTGATCCCCCTCATGCTCGGATTCGGCTGCGGAACCATGGCGACGATCGTTACAAGAGTTTTGGAGAGTAGAAAGGAGAGGATGATAGCCACATTGCTTTTAGCCGTGACCATCCCTTGCTCAGCCCAGTTTGGAGTGATCTTAGCAATTGCTCCAAGTTTCTTTGGATTGTTGATTTGGGCTGCCACAGTCTTTTCCGTGTTCATGGTGGTTGGTTTTGCATCTAAAAGCTTTTTCAAAAGCTCTCCGAGCTTTTTCATGGAAATACCTCCGCTCAGAATTCCCTCCTTACAGAACGTGGTTATGAAAACCCTAACGAGGCTTAGATGGTACTTCTTTGAAGTTTTGCCGATTTTCGTTGCTATAAGCGTTGTTATATGGATTGGAAGAATAACGGGAATATTCGACATGGTTTTGTCTCTCTTAGCTCACCCTACTTCGCTGATAGGTCTTCCGAAAGAGGCTTCTAAGGTTTTCCTCTACGGATTTTTCAGGAGAGACTATGGAGCTGCCGGACTTTACGATTTGGTTGATAGCGGAGTAATCTCCTTTAGGCAAACAATAGTGGCGATGGTATCTCTCACACTCTTCGTTCCATGCGTTGCCCAGTTTTCCGTCATGATGAAGGAGAGAGGAGTTAAGTTTGCTCTTTCTGTGTTTCTCGTAGCTATGACGATAGCTTTTTCCGTCGGAATGTTGCTGAATTTATTGCTGCAAGAGGTGGGAATTTGAGGGAAGCAATAGAGAACGCCTTAAGACACCTCTGGCAGAGGAAGTTTGAAAGCAGAAATGTTGAAATAAGCGAGGAAGCTCTCGAAGAGCTTGAAAGAGAGGGATTTATCAGGAAAAAGAACGGGGATTACGAGTTCACAGCGGAAGGTTTGGAGATGGCGAGGAAGCTCATAAGACTTCACAGATTAGCGGAGAGGCTTCTCCACGACTTCTTCGAAACTTCGGAAATGGAAGCTGAGAGATCGGCATGTAAATTCGAGCACATAATAAGTGACGAAGTCGAGGAGGCTATTTGCACTTTATTGGGGCATCCATCAAGATGTCCCCACGGAAACCTAATTCCGGAGGGAAAGTGCTGCAAGGTCAAGGAGGAGGAGGTTAAGAGGATAGTTTACAAGCTGTCAGAACTAAAGCCGGGAGATGAGGGAATAATAAAGTATCTGGCCGGAGACGAGGATGTCATGAGAAAAGCGATAGCCCTCGGAATTTTGCCGGGAAAGAAGGTTAAAGTGATCAGAACTTTTCCGGCAATAGTCATCAAGCTTGGAAACAGCAACATAGCTTTAGACGAAAACATCGCCTCTCAAATTTACCTGATAAAAAGCGGAAATGCCGAAAGGTAAGCACTCGGTAGTGGAGTTCAGGAATGGAATAGCGGTGAAGAAGTTTAAAAGAGAGTTGAAGCTGAACTTCTGGAAAGAAGCTTACTTTTTGACGATCCTTCAACCCTTCAAATTCGTTCCCAAGCTTTACAAGGTCTGTCCAGAGAAACTTGAAGTTCACATGGAGAAGCTCGACGGAATTCCGATAGGAAGGTACATCGAGAACAACTTCGATGAAAGCGTTTTAGAGGCTTTAAAAATATGCAGAACCCTCGACAGGCTTGGAATAAACAAAGAGGAGATGACCCATCCAGACAAGCACATAATTATAGGGGAGAGGGTTTGGTTCATTGATTTTGAGAGGGGAGTCGTGAGGGAAAAACCTGCTAACGTAACCCAATTCTCGATATACCTTGCTAAAAAGCTTGGAAAAGATGATTGGGAAAGTTTAAAATCTCTATTGAGAAACTACAAGAGAAAATTCGACGAAGAAAGCTTTAGGAAGATTTTAGAGTTCTTCACTCGGTAATTTTCTCTATCATCTCCCCGATCTTTTTCATGTAGTCCATAAGGCTTTTGTAGTCGTCTTTTAACTTTTTTATTTGTTCTTCTCCCCCTTCTCTGATTACAGCCCCGTGGGGGGTTGGTTCTATAATTCCAGCGTGCTCCAGCGTTCTCAAGGAGTACCTAACTTTGTGCTTCGGCATGTTGAGTAATTCGGAAAGCTTGAAGATTCCTATCGGCTGATTTTTCATCACAGCTTCTAACACGATTAAATGCCTAACAACGATCTCAGCTTCGCCGAGTAACTTTCTCAGCACCATTACACAACACCTCAATATATCCCGAACTATTATTACAAACTATTATTATTTAAGTTTTTTCTCAAAATTATTTTAAACGAAATTAACAAGCTTTCGGCGATGAGACAAATGAGCTCCATCGACATAAGAGCAGTGTTGAACGAACTCAACATCGAAGGAATGAGGGTGGATAAGATCTACCACTACCCCCCTAACGAGTTCAGAATAAAGCTTAGAGGGAAAGGGAGAGTTGATGTCCTCGTAGAAGCGGGGAAAAGATTTCATGCGACTGAATTTCCGAAAGAAAGTCCAAGATTTCCGTCAGCTGTAGCCATGCTCTTAAGAAAGCATCTGGAGGGTGCGAAGGTAGAGAGAGTTTATCAGCACGATTTCGATAGGATAGTGGTTGTTGAATTTTCCAGAGGGGGAGAAAAAAAGATAATCGTCTCGGAACTTTTCGGAAAGGGAAATCTCTTACTTTTAGACGAAGATTTTAAGGTCATTCTTTCCGTCAATCCCTCCTACAAGATCGGGGATGTTTACAGCTTTCCTGAAAAGAGGCTCACACCTTTCGATGTGAAATCGGTTAAAGACCTTGAAGAAATTTTGGATGAGAAAGAAGTCGTAAAGACTCTGGCAACCAAGCTCGGACTCGGAGGGCTTTACGCTGAAGAAATTCTTGAGAGGGCTGGGGTGAACAAAAAAAAGCCCGGAAACGAGCTTGAAAAAGATGAAGTTAGAAGGATCTTCGAAGAAATGAGAAGAATTTTTGAAGATGTTGAAAATTGCAACTTTAATCCGCAGATAATTCTCAAAGGCGGCGAGTACATAGATTTCCAGCCGATAGATTTGAAAAAGTACGAGGGTTACGAAAAAAAGTACTTCGAAAGCTTCAACAAAGCCGTTGATGAATTTTACACGAGAAGCGCTCTTAAGGAGATAGAGGCTAAGGAGAGGAAGAGCGAAGTTATTGAAAAGCTCGAAAATAGATTAAAAATCCAGCTTGAAACAAAGGAAAAATACGAAAAAGAATCGGAGAAGCTGAGAAGAATCGGAGACTTAATCTACGAAAAATATCCTCTTGTGGAGAAAATACACTCGGCTCTGAAAAAAGCGGTTGAGCTGAGAGGTTTTGATGAGGTGAAAAAGATCTTAGCTGAGCAGAAGAAAGCTGGAAAGCTGAAAGAGATTATTGATATCATTCCCAAAGAAAAAGCCGTTGTTCTATCAATCGACGATGTGGAAGTCAAACTCTTTCTCGATAAGAGCCTGCATGAGAACGCAGAGTACTACTACGATCAGGCTAAAAGGTTGAAAGAAAAAGTAAGCGGAATCGTAAAGGCTATAGAAAAAACAAAAGAGGAGATTAGAAGAGCGGAAGAGATTGAAGCGAGAAGAATTCTCTCAGAGTTCAGGGTAGTGAGGAAGAGGGAGTGGTACGAGAAATACAGGTGGTACGTAACTTCGGAAGGTTTTCTCGTTATCGGAGGGAGAAATGCGGAGATGAATGAAGAAATAGTTTCCAAGCACTTCGAAAGCAAGGATCTTTTCTTCCACACGCAAACTCCCGGAGGAGCTGTGACGATCCTCAAAAAGGGTTTGGAAGCTGGTGAGAGAAGCATAAGAGAGGCTGCCGAATTTGCGGCAATATACTCGGCTTTGTGGAAACACGGAATGCACAGCGGAGAAGTTTACTATGTAACGTACGAACAAGTGAAGAGAGCCGCTAAACCCGGAGAATACCTACCGAAGGGTAGCTTTTACATTATCGGAAAGAGGAACTACCTTTCGGTTGAGTTGAAAGCTGCTGTAGGTGTAGATCTCGAAAATCTGAGGGTGATCGGCGGACCAGTGGAAGGAGTAAGAAAGCATGCGGACTATTACGTTGTGATAGGGATAGGTGACAAGGATGTTAACGAAATTAGCGTGGAAATTGCGAAAATCTTCTACGAAAAGTGCAAAGAGGAGGAGAAGCATCTGGTGAGGGCTATAGCCACTCCGGACGAAATCGCTAAATTCCTGCCTCCCGGAAAATCGAGGATAATAGAGGTGATAGCGTGATAGTTGTGATCGGAGTTGGTAACTTGCTTATGAAGGATGACGGATTTGGAATACACGTTCTGG
>WAQS01000240.1 GCA_015520115.1 Ferroglobus sp. | reverse complement strand
TCTTAGCTACGTGCATTCGTCACAGCGTCGACTTGCTCGCAACCCTCGACGAAGATTTCAAAGACGCTTGTAAGGAAGAGGGAGTGAAAGTCGCCCTCAAAGCCGAGGATATATCAGGTTAACTTCTTCGCAAAATTTACGGCGAATTTAACTTCTTCAAAAGCTTTCCTGAGGATTTTGGAGTAGTACTCGAAGTCGACGTTTTCAGGAGTTTTGACAGAAACCACCTTCTTGTCGAAATCCACGACCACATATTCCACTTCCATTCCCGGAAACACCTTCACACCAAGCTTTTTCAACTCTCTAATTGCAGAAGCTTCCAAAGTGTTTTCGATCGATTTCAGAAGTTCCTCAAGCTCCCGCTATCGATCGAAGAGATCCGATCTTTTACTCTTCGGCACCAAACAGCATCATCTAATCGAGCAGTCTATCAATAGCTTCCGAAAATTCTCCACACTTCTATCAGGCCAGCTCTCTTGATCTCGTCAAAGCACTCGTTTTTAGGCAGGTTGCTGCATGAATTACGTCGGCAGCTTCCTCTTCCGGAAAATATCGTTTGCACTTTTCAATTTCGTCCTTTGAGAGGTTGAATACGCTAAAACTCTAATCTTTAAGAATTCGAGAAAATCCTCAGCGTTCAGCTCCTTCGCGTATTTTTGTACTCCGCAATGAGAACATCGTTAGCCACTATCTCAAACTCCGGGTTCGTTAACAAGTACAGAACTAGATCCGTCGTCTTCGTCTATCCCTTTTTTACTGCCGCTATGAAAACGTTCGTATCAATCAAAAAGCTTTTTCCTCGCAACTCTATTACCTTCCCTCTCTATCTCTTCTTCAAGTTTTTCGAGATCCACGCTCTTAGCTTTCTCGATTAGACTCTCTAACATCTTTCTGACATCTATCCTCTTTAGTACGACCGCATCTTTGTCTACGTCAGCAACCAAGAACTCATCTCCCGGTTTTATGTTCAACTTCTCTCTTATTTCCTTAGGTAGCAGAATTCTCCCCTTTTCGTCGACCTTTGTTAGGGGCATGTTCCCACATTTCCCACTTTGTTTGTGAGGTTATAAATATTGCGCTAAGGATCTGAGGAGGCTGACAACTCAACCACTCTAGATGATTGTAATAAAGCTATGAACGGCTTGCGAAAATTTCCAGGTATTTAACAGGGTTTCTTATTGGGGGACGTCTGGATGTAGGTAGCTATGCCAAGGATTCTGATGTCGTTTGGAACTCTCTTTCAAAGAGGTTGAGCTTTTCATTATTTCCTTGAGCTTCATCAAAATTGGTTAAAATATATTCTAAGAGGGTAAAGTTTAAGGGTTTTCGAAGAAAGAAAAAGTAATTCTGAAATCGTTCCCAACAAAAACAATTTATATTCGTTATGCATGTACATGCATATGGCTCGAAAGATAGTAATTTTAGCCTTGGCGATTTTGGTAATAACCTTTGGACTTTACTTTTACGAGCAGAATAAGAGGAAAGAACTGAAAATCTTGACGATTTCGACCACCACAAGTTTATACGACACGGGCTTTCTTGACGAGGTTGCGAGGATCTTTAAGGAGAAATACGGGATTGAAGTGCATTTCATAGCTAAGGGGACTGGGGCAGCTATAAACGATGCAAAGCTTGGGGTTAGCGATGCAATACTCGTTCATGCGAAGAGTAAGGAGGAAGAGTTTATGAGAGAAGGTTACGGAGTGAACAGAAAAATCTTCGCCTACAACTTCTTCGTAATAGTTGGTCCAAAAGATGATCCGGCAAAAATTAGGGGTTCGAGTGTCGTTGACGCTATGAAAAAGATAGCGGAAGCTGGAAGAGAAGGAAAAGCCATATGGGTTTCGAGGGGAGATCTGTCGGGGACGAATGTTAAAGAAATAGCTTTATGGAAAGCCGCCGGTTTCGATTACGAGGAAATAAGAAAGGAGAAATGGTTTAGAGAAACTGGAGCTGGGATGGGTCAGACTTTGCTTTACGCAAGCAACGAAAAAGCCTACACACTCTCAGATACCGGAACATACCTGAGATTTAAGAGAGCCGGAAAAATAGACTTAGAAATTCTCGTTGATAGGGGAGAGGAGTTAATAAACGTCTACTCGATAATAGTTGTAAACCCGGAGAAGGGTAACGAGAACTTCGATTTGGCTATGAAATTTGAGAAGTGGCTCGTAACTGATGGACAAGAGGTTCTTAGAGGTTTTGGAAGAGACGAATTCGGCATGCCTCTCTTCTATCCGGCTGTGGAAGTTCTGGAGAAGAAAATAGAGCCCTACTACAGCTGGATCGCTAAGTACGGATTCATAAACGGGAGTGAGTGCCCCAAGGAGTATAGATACAGAGCTGAGGAATATGGTATCGCTTTTTGGTGACTTGGACTGGGGAATCGTTGCCGAAATAACCCTCAGATCTCTAAAAGTCTCGGGTCTGGCTGCGATACTTGCTTCCACAATTGGGATACCGGTGGGAGTTCTCCTTTCTTTATACAACTTCACCGGCAGAGAATTCTTAAAATCGATATTCAACACCCTCCTTGGAATCCCGACGGTCGTAATGGGTTTATTTCTCTACCTACTCTTAGCCCCAAAAGGACCTTTCGGCTTCCTCGGACTGCTCTACACTGAAATGGGAATAAGCTTGGGACAGATGCTCCTTGTTCTGCCCATAGTTGTAAGTATAACCGCCACCTCAATTGAGCAGGTAAGTGAAGAAATATACGAGCTCGCCTTAACTCTCGGAGCCTCAAGAGCTCAGGCTGTCGTCAAAGTTATAAGTGAAGCTCTTCCGGGAATCGTCCTCTCCTCCATAGCCGCATTCAACAGAGCAGTGGCTGAGTTGGGAATAGCTCTCATGATCGGTGGAAACGTGTTCGTTTACGGAGGCTTAGCAAACACAAGGGTTTTAACTACCGCAATCCAAATGCACGTGGCGAGGGGAGAGATAGACGTTGCGATAGTCCTCGGGCTAATCCTCCTATCGGTAGTTTTTGCGATCTCATGGATAATGAACTTGGTGAAAAAATGGCTGTGATAGAGCTCAGAAATGTAGTCAAGGATTACGGACAATTCAAGCTAAGCTTGAGCATGGAGATAGAGAGAGGAATTACTGCCATTTTAGGGAGCAGCGGAGCTGGAAAAACCACGCTTCTGAGAATTATAGCTTTGCTTGAAAGTTTTGAAGGAGAGTACTACTTCATGGGAGAAGAGGCAAGTGAAAAGCACAGGAAGAAGATTACGATGGTTTTTCAGCAGCCAGTCGTTTTTAGAGGCACTGTTTTAGACAACTTGCTCTACGCTTTATCCTTAGACGGCAATTCGAGTAAAGAGAAAGCTGAAGAAATTTTAGAGAAATTGAACCTCCTTGAGGTTGCGAAGAAGAAGGCTAAGAATTTAAGCGGAGGGGAAAAGCAGAGACTCGCTATAGCGAGAGCTTTGGCAATCGAAAGAGAAGTTTACCTCTTCGACGAGCCCACTTCAAACCTTGACGCCGAAAACGCATCTATAGTTGAGAAATGCATCAGAGACCTCGCAAAATCAGGAAAAACGATAGTAATAGCCACTCACAACATCTTTCAGGCTAAGAGACTATCGGATAAAGTTGCCTTTCTCCACAACGGAAAGCTGATAGAGTACGGAGAAACGAAACAAATTTTTGAGAATCCTAAAAATGAATTGACTAAGAAGTTCGTGAGTGGTGATGCCTATTATTGAACTCAAGTTCAGGATATGGATAGAAAAGGATGGAGAGTTTTTGATGGGAAAAGGGGGAGCGGAAATTCTAAAAGCGATAAAAAAGCACGGTAGCATATCTAAAGCTTCGAAAGAGCTGGAGATGTCTTACAGATATGTCTGGGGGTACATAAAAAAGATGGAGGAAAAACTCGGAAATAGAATAGTCGAGACCAAAAGAGGTGGTGAAAAGGGAGGGGAGAGCTCTTTAACGGAGTTGGCTGAGAAACTTCTTGAAATTTATGAAGAAGCAGAGAAAGCTTTTGAGAGGAAGATCGAGGAATTGAGAGGAGCAGTTAAAATCTGAACGAAAAAATTAAAAAAGTTAAAAATATACTCGAATTAATGAAACGCATAGCCTTATCTCTGCCCCTTCTAATTCTGTTCGTAGCCGCAGCGAACAATTATTTGAATTCCTTCGCCCCCTTCTCAGGAAGTTTATGGAAAGATGAGATCGAAATGAACAATCCTTACGGAAGGGTAGAAATTTACTACGATGAGTTCGGAGTTCCCCACATTTACGCTGAAAACGAAAAAGCTCTGTTCTTTGCAGTAGGCTATTTGCAAGCCAAAGACCGACTTTTCCAGATGGACCTTCACAGAAGGTATATGAAAGGTCAGCTTTCCGAAATCTTTGGAGAAATAACTTTGGAAAGCGATAAGTTTCACGTTGAAATGGATTTCGAAAGCGCGGCAAAAGCTTCGTGGGAGGTTTTGAAGAGGAATAAAAGCGTTAAAGAAGCCATTCTCGCCTACTGCGAAGGTGTTAACGCTTACATAGACTCGGGAAATCTGCCGATAGAGTTCGTTCTCTTGAACTATAAGCCGGAGAAATGGACTCCGGTGGATACTCTGCTGATAGCAAAAGAGATCGCTTGGGAGCTAACCGGAAACTTCTGGGATTTGAAGAGGGAAGAGATAAGGAGAAAGCTCCCAGAAGCTCTCGAACTTTATCCGGCGAAACTCGGTCACGGTTACGAAATTCTGGAAAACTACTCCTCTCCCGCAAAGTTGGAGAACGTAAGTGTAAGCTATCCAGAAGGGGTTGGAAGCAACAACTGGGTTATCTCCGGAAAATTTACCGAGAGCGGTAAGCCGATTTTAGCTAACGACCCTCATCTACTCTTAACAGCCCCGCCGGTCTGGTATGAAATGCATTTAAAAACGAAAGATTTCGAAGTTAGAGGTGTAACGTTCCCCGGAATCCCGTTCGTGATAATAGGATACAATAAGCATGTGGCTTGGGGATTCACGAACGTTGGAGCTGATGTGATAGACTTCTACGCTTACGTTTGGAAGGACGGAAAGTACCTCTACAAAGGAGAATGGCTGGAACCCAAAAAAGAAAAGAGAGTCATAAAGGTTAAGGGGAAAGAAGTGGAAGTTGAAGTTATAAAGACCGTTCACGGTCCTTTTCTGAAAAAGTATAACGTTTCCGTAGCTTGGACGGGATTCAGCGGAACAAGAGAGGCTTTGGCGATATATCTCTACAACAAAGCGAGAAGCGTCGAGGACGTTATAAATGCTGCGAGGTTCTTTGACGTTCCAGCTCAAAACCTCGTGGTTGCCGATGAAAGTAGCATAGCTTACTATCCGGCCGGAAAGTATCCGATAAGGTACGTGGATGGGAAAGAAGTGGCTGGAAACGTGGTTTTCAACGGATCGAAAGGAGATGGAGAGTGGATCGGCTTCACACCCTACGGAGAGTCAAGCTGGGAAGGATTCATTCCGTTCGAAGAGATACCCCATGCGATGAATCCAGATTACATAGCTACGGCAAATCAGAGGATTGTGGGCAATTACAGCTACTACTTAGGAGATAGCATGTACTTTGCCGACCCTTACAGGGCGATGAGGATAGAGGAGCTGATAGAGAAGGGAATTAAGCAAGGAAGGATCGATGTAGAGTACGTGAAGAAAATGCAGAGAGACGTTTACTCAAAGCCAGCGGAGTTCTTCGTTCCCCTGATAATTGAAGCGGCAAAAGACGAGGAGAAGTTTAGAGACTACGTTGAGACCCTGAAGAAATGGAACTACGAAATGAAAAAAGATAGTAAAGCTGCTCTGATTTTCTCCCTCTGGCTGAAGAATTACGTAAAAGAGATCTTCGACGACGACTTTGAAAAAGCCGGAATAGAGCCGTACTACCCAAGACTTTGGGTGATTCAAAAGCTCGAAGAGGACAGCAAGTGGTTCGATGACGTGAGGACGGAAAAAATCGAGAAAAGAAGAGACATTATTCTGAGGGCTCTTGAAAAAGCCGTCGAAGAGATGAATAAAAACGGCTGGAAAACATACGGAGATTACAACAGGCTTAAGATAGAGCATCCCTTCGGAGTTAAGCTTAAAGTTTTCAATTATCCAAGCTACCCGATGAACGGATCAAAATACACGATTTACAACTTTAGAGTCGAAGAAAACCCTCAGGTAGGAAGTAGCTTTAGAATGATCGTGGAAATAGGAGAAAAGGCGTACACGATAATTCCAGGAGGAAATTCAGGGAAGATTACTTCGAAGCACTACTTCGACCAGCTTGAGA
>WAQS01000239.1 GCA_015520115.1 Ferroglobus sp. | reverse complement strand
GTTTACGACAACATTCCGATCGTCGAACTTTATGAGGGACAGCAGCTGATGCTTGAAGCGGTCGCAAGGCTCGGGACTGGCAAAGAGCATGCGAAATTCCAGCCGGTATCGGTATGCTACTATAAAGTAGTTCCGAGAATAGACGTTACTGAAGACTGCAATTTGTGCATGAAATGCGTCGAAGCTTGCCCGAGAAACGTGCTGAAAAACGATAACGGAAAGGTTGTTGTGGAAAACGTTCTTGACTGCTCGATGTGCAGAGATTGCGTAAGAGTTTGCGAAGCGAATGCGATAGTGATAGAGGAAACGAACGACTTTCTTTTCACAGTAGAAAGCATCGGACAGCTTCCGGTGAGAACTGTAATGAGGAAGGCTCTGGAGATTCTGAAGGAAAAGGCTGAAGAAGCAAACAAAATTCTTGAAGAACTTTCCTAATTTTACAATCTTTTGCTTGCTGAAATCGCTCCTCCGATTATCATTAGTGTTGCTCCTATCCAAACGAAGCTCACAAGCGGAACGATGTAGAACTCCACGAAAACGTAGTCTTTTCCAAATCCGCTTATCGCCATGTAATAGTCTTTTGTAAGTTTGCTTTCTATGTCAACCCCCGAAACAACTCTGTCTTGTCTCATAAGCTTGTAAAACAGCTGTTTTGGTTGGAGTGTTGCTGCATGCTTTCCACCTTCGAAAACCTCCACAATTGCTTCGACAACGCTTTTTTCCTCGTCCTCGTAAAACCTCACGCTTTTGAGGTGAAGACTGCAATCCTTGATATTCGTCTCCTCATTAACGTTGAGTCTCAGCCGGTAATGTTCCTCGTAAATCCATGAACCCATGACTCCGATGAAGAGGAGGAGTAAACCGATGTGAGTTACGTATCCGCCAACCTTCTTTACGTTAATTCCCTGTTTTAAGGTCAGGAGATGTGGGATAAGCGAGAAAACGAAAATTCCCACTCCAATGCTTGCTATGATCAGTTTTGTTGCCGCATAAGCTGCAGCAAACGATAATAACCCGATGGCTGAGGAGATCTTGATTCTTTTGAGAAAAACCTCCTTTCTGTAAACCCAGTCGAGGCTTACGCATATTCCGAGAACGATCACGAGCAGGACTCCAAGAGGAATCTCGATTTTGTTGTAGTACTCTCTCCCGACTGCCACGTTAAATAGGGTGGGAGCCAATGTGCCAAGAAGTATTGTAACGAGTGAAAGAAGGAATATCAGTATTTTGAGGAAAATCGTTAGCTCTCTTGGCTCTAAGTTAATTTCCATTTTTAACTTAACTTTCCTCTCTACAGCCACTCCGACAACTATCAACGCTGCGAGGTAGAAAAGATATACTGGACCTTCTGGATTCTCTCCAAAGGCGTGAACGCTCTCTATTATTCCGCTCCTCGTTATGAAGGTGGCTAATATAACCAGCACAGCTGTGGCAAGGGCTAAGTAATAGTTTATCGCTTCAAACTTCTTTCTCATTATCCCGTGGAGTAAAGCTGTGGCTGTTATCCAAGGCAGAAGGGAAGCGTTCTCCACCGGATCCCAAGCCCAGTACCCTCCCCAGCCGAGGGTTTTGTAAGCCCACCAGCCGCCGAGGAGAATCCCTACCGAAAGGAAAATCCAAGCTAAGAGAGTCCAGAATCTCACTCTGGTTCTCCACTCCTCGCCATGCAGGAGTGATGAGGCGGCATAAGCGAAGGGAAAAATTCCAGCGGCGTATCCCAAAAATATCGTTGGCGGATGTAACGCCATTTCTGGAGTTCTTAAAAGCGGATTTAATCCGTAGCCTTCTGGAGGAGTGAAGTCCATCTTTACGAAGGGGTTTGAAGCTGTTAAAATTAAAAGAGCTAAAGCTGAGGTAAATGCGAGAATCATTCCGAGCGAAGTAGCGAGTACCCTATCTTTCCTGTCCAACTTTAAAGCGAGAACAGACAGTAGAGCGAGGTACAGAATCCAGAGTAGGAGGGACCCTTCCCTTCCAGCCCAGACGGCGCTGATTAGATAGGCCGTGCTGAGCTTGGTGTCGGAGTAAGAGTAAACGTAGTAGTAACTGAAATCGTGGATTAGGAAGTAGTAGGTTAGAATTAAATACGAGATTAAAAAGAAAATGAAGGAGAGATACGTTAGCTGCTCTCCTCTTTTCAAACTTGTTTGGGCTTTTCTCTTGGACTTTGAAAAAGAACCAGAAAAAAATGAGTAGGAAGCATAGGCTGATGCTAAAAATCCAAGTAAGGCGAAGAAGTATCCCGGATCCATGGCATCACTCCGTTTGGTACTTGCTTGGACACTTCAGCAGAAGCTTTTTCGCATAAAACACCCCGTCCTTGTAGTCCCCGACTACCACTGCTGGAATCCCTTCTTGGTAGTTCGACACTGCTCCGGTGTAAATGACTTTGATTACCTCTTTTCCGTCGGTAAGTAAGAATATTCTCGTGTTGTTCTCCGGGAAGTACTGAGTGGAGTCTGGAACGATCGTTCCGTTCACCTGAACGTTGTAGGCTTCACCTTTCCTCACAACTTCGGAGACCGTTAGGTAGGGAGAAATGTTGCTTTTGAAAGCGAAAGCTAAGGCTATCGAAAAAACTATCAGCGAGAGTCCGATTACAAGCTTCATGTTTATCTTCACGCTACCACCTCACTTTTACCGGCTCAGAACTCAAGACCCTCATCACTCTTCAGAGGGGTCCTTTCATCATCGCCGAATGACTGTTCGATTGGCAAGGATATAGGTTTTTTGCTGAAAGGAGTGTAATTACAACTCTCGATGCTTCCCTTAGACTCTTTTTGAAATCATCGTCCATCTCTCCATTTAAATCTTTCACTCCTATAAGAACGATTTTTGCTTGAGCTATATCGTCGAACAACTCTAATCCTATTTTTAAAGTGGTTAGCAAATCAAGGGAGTGGGTGGTTTTAAGAGTTACCTCGGCGTTTCCCAACTCTTCAAGGTCGAAAACAAGGATATCATCTTCTCCAACTACGGTATCAACTATAACCGCGTAATCGTATTCGAGAAGAACATCCAGTATTTCGAAGGAGGTCGTTGAAAGCAGCACCTTGTCAACTCCGCAAACTTTTGCAGCCTCCTCTGCGACGATCCATCCGGCAGAATCTTTTGGAACGTTCGGATTGCCGATTCCTATAACGACCCTTTTCAATTTCTCACCTTGCGGATTAATTTACCTTCCCTCCAAATTTCTACTTCTATTGGGATTTTTCCGGAAACAGAATGGGTTGCACAGGACATGCACGGATCGAAAGCTCTAACAACTCTTTCAAACGCTTCAAGAGTTTTTTCGCTGAACCTTCCTTTTGAAATCTTCCTTGCAGCTTTTTTCAGTGCTATGTTTATTGCTGGCGTGTTTTGGGTTGTGGCAACTATGAGGTTTACCCATTTTACCACTCCCCTCCCGTCGGTTTTGTAGTGGTGAATCAGCAAACCTCGTGGAGCCTCAACAACTCCTACTCCCTCGCCACCGATCTTTTTTACCTCGCCCCTCACACTTCCCGTTACTGTTTTGTCTCCGGCGAGCTCTTCAAGCTTTTCAGCGCAGAGGAGAACCTCTATAGCTCGCGCCCAGTGGTTGAAAATTACGTTCTTGCACGGTTTTCCGAATTCGAATAGTCTTTCAGCTTTTTCTCTCGCCAGTGAAGTCGGTATTTTCGAAACGTTGAGTCTTGCAAGCGGGCCGGTTACGTAGAAACTTTTGTCCTCTTGCAAACCTTTCCATCCAAGCTTTTTCAGGTAGGGGAGTTTACTGTAACTCCACTCAACACTTTTTTCCCCTATGAACTCTTCGTAGTCTTCTCCGCTGAACTTTTCGACGATCTTTCCGTCGGGATCAATCACTACTCTTTCCCCGTCGTAGAGGTTGTACTCTCCCTTTTTCGACGTTGCAAGGAAGTTCAGATTTAACTCAAGTTCGTCCATTTTTTCAGCCTCTTTTTCCACGATGCTAACTAAGATTTTCCCGAGCTCTACAAGCTCTTTGGAGTACCTTTCTATCCTTTTTCTCTCTTCCTCCGACAACCTCTTAGACCACCCTCCGGGAATAGCTGCTACTGGATGCATGCTCTTTCCGCCGAGTATCTCCATAATTTTCAGAGCGTAGCTTCTCTTTCTTATTATATCTTTAGCCGTTGTTCCGAGCTTTTTAACGACTCCGAACACGTCTCTCTCCTTTGGTGAGATGTAGTCCGGCAAACCGAGAGCGAAGAGAGTTATGGTGTGATCTTCGATGAAGTGGGAGTAGATGAGCATCTCTCTAATTTTCTCTGCAGCCTCGCTAACTTCGGCGTTGAAAACCCTATCAACAGCTTTTAAAGCTGCTACAAAGTGAATACCCCTACAAATTCCGCAGATTGTGGAAACGATCCTCGGTACTTCCTCCATCGGAAGCCCGAGCAGGATCTTCTCGTAACCTCTAAATTCGGTTGCCTGAAAAAACACGTTTTCAACTCTATTCCTATCATCGACGAAAACTGAAATCTTAGCGTGTCCTTCAATCCTCGTTACTGGAT
>WAQS01000238.1 GCA_015520115.1 Ferroglobus sp. | reverse complement strand
GTTTTAAAGTGCTGGAGTAGCCTCTACACTCCGAGAGCGATAGCCTACAGAGCGACGAAAGGCTTCGACCACTACGAAGTTTCCATTGCCGTTGTCGTTCAGAAGATGGTAAATTCGAGGAGCAGTGGAGTTATGTTTACGCTGAACCCAACCAACGGAGATGAAAGCCAAGTTGTTATCGAGTCCGCTTGGGGGCTTGGAGAGGCGATAGTCAGCGGGGAGGTAACTCCGGATAGGTTCGTCGTCGACAAGATCACAAAAGAGATATTGGACAGAACTATCTCTCCAAAGATTGTGTGGTGCGTCTATAGGGATGGAAAAGTCGTTCACGAAGAAGTACCGGAAAATCTGAGGGAAAAGCCATCTTTAAGCGATGAAGAGATAATTTACCTCTCCGAAATAGGGAAAAAGATCGAAGATCATTACTCTCAGCCCATGGACATAGAATGGGCTATAGACAAAGACTTCGAGTTCCCAAAGAACGTTTTCATTCTTCAAGCCCGTCCAGAGACCGTGTGGAGTAGGAAGAAGAAAGAGCCGGTCATAGGTAAAAAGAGTGGTTTCGATTTGCTTATGGAGAGAGCCCTAACACCCTTCAAGATTCCGAAATGATTAAATATTAATTTTTAAGTCTTATAACACTTTGTGACTAAGAGACAAGGTGAAGGTATGAAGCTTGACAAGGTTAAGACGATAATAATCAAGGAGAAAGTGAAAAATCCCAACGTCACAGTCAAGGAACTCAGAGAAACCCTGCTGAAAGAGTGCGGAATTAGAATAAGTCTAACGAGGGTTGCGAGAATTTTACAAGAGTTAAAAAGGAGTGGTGCGATTAGGGAAGTTATAATTCCCAACGAGAACAGTTTGATTTTTGCTTTTATCGAAATGAGCTTCAACAATCACCACTTCAAAAAATGGAAAGAAGCGTATGAGTACCTGATAAACTCGGCTCACGTTGTTATGTTCGCCGTAACTGGAGGAGTGAGGAGGTGGAAGGTATTGGCGGCTTTCAGGAGCTTTAAAGAGGTTACGCTGTGGATCCACGAGTTTTTAGACAGGCACGGAGAGTTCGTGGACGAGCTTAACCTAATGTTCGTTTACGACATTTACAAGTTCCGTTTTTCTCCGGAAATCTTCGAATCAGCCCCTTCTGAGTTCCTGATCTCTTAATTCTCTCCTCAAAATCTTGCCAACTTTCGACTTCGGTAGGAAGTCCCTGAACTCGATGTAGTCCGGAACTTTGTAAGGAGCGAGCCTTTCCCTACACCACTTTTTCAAATCGTGAGCGGTAATTCTCGCATCTTCTTTCAGTACTACGAAAGCCTTCACCCTCTCTCCAACCTTCTCGTCTGGAACGCCAATAACGCTTGCGGCAATAACAGCCGGGTGCGATTGCAAAACCGCCTCAACTTCACTCGCCGCTATTCTATATCCCTTGTATTTGATGATGTCCTTTCTTCTATCAACGAAGTAGAACTCCTCCTCATGAATTCTTACGAAGTCTCCAGTTCTACACCACAGATAACCTTCGCTCTCTATGAATCCCTTCTCAGTTTCCTCCGGATTCCTCCAGTACCCCATGGTTAGATACTCCGAGGTTACAAGTAACTCTCCCTCTCCCTCAACCTCTTCGAGCGTTTCTGGATCGATAATCTTAGCTATTCTCCCCGGAACTATCTTTCCAACGCTACCGAGTTTTGGCTCTTCAGAAAGCCTTGTTACGGAGATTACAACCGTTTCTGTTGATCCGTAAACTTGATGAAGAGGAATTCCAAACTTCTCCTTCCACATCTTGTAAACCTCAGCTGGAAGAACATCACCAGCGCTCCAGCAGAATTTAAGAGAGGAAAGATCGTAGTAGTCAACTCTGTCGTGTTCGAGAATCATTCTGTAAAGTGTCGGAACTCCGGCAAAAAGAGTTGCTTCGTAATGCTCGATGCTCGCTAAAATCGCATCGATGTTCGGTTTTGGCATTAAAATTGCCGTATTGGCTTTGTGGAGGGTCGTGGACATTATCATATCCAAGGCGAACATGTGGAAGAGAGGAACGACAACAACGAACTTATTTTCGAGCTCTCTTATTTCCCCGTAAGTCTCCCTCAATCCGATTATTCCGCTTAAGAGAAAAGCGTGAGTGTGAACAACACCCTTAGGCAATCCTGTTGTTCCGCCGGTATACAGAATGTGGGCAATATCCCTCTTCGGATCCACTTCCGCTTCTTCAACGCTCTCCCCTCTCTTTAGCAGCTTTTTGAATTCAACGACTTTCTCCGATTTCTCGTAGCTACCCTTCGGAATTTTGTCGAACAGTTCCCCAACAATTCTCTTCCACCTTGGCAGCATTTCAGCTACGTTCGTCACAACGATTTTTTCAATTCCAACCTCTTCAACGGCTCTAACGTAACCTATGTTCGTGTCGCTGCAGATAACTACTTTAGCTCCGCTGTTTTCGAGCATGTACCTTATTTCGTTGCTTGTGTAGATGGGGGAAACCGGTACGGGAATTGCTCCTATCCTCATCAATCCGAAGTAGGAAATTAGGAACTGAGGAGAATTGGGAAGATAAAGCATCACCCTATCT
>WAQS01000237.1 GCA_015520115.1 Ferroglobus sp. | reverse complement strand
TCCTTTGAATTTAGAACTCTGACGACTCTCATTCGCTATAGCCTCTTCGTTGCTAAATTTTACCTTTTCCTTTCAACTTGCTGACGAACTTGTACGAGAGCATTTTTGCTCCAACAGCCTTAACGAACTCTTCTTTCTCCCTTTCGGATATTGTGGCGTATTTGTGCACTCTCTCAAGGATGTAAGGGTAGCCGGAGGTTGAGGAAATGAGGCATTCAGCCAGAATTACTTTTAAAACTTCCTCTATTCTATCCTCAAGCCAGATTGGCATTTCAATTTTTGCCGGGAAGGTAGGGTTAACCTTAAAATACGTTATTAAAAGATTTCCCCTCTTTATCGGTTCTACGAATTCGAACATTGAAAGATAACTTCTAAGAACGTAGGAGTCGTATGTATTTTGGAAAAGCTCTCTTGAATAACTCCTGTCAACGTAAGCAATTACCGGCGTCTCATTTTCTTCGCTCAGTTTTATTAGCTCTTCGAACTCTTTCAGATAAGCTCTTCTGAGCTTTTCGCTCATTTCGGATGCGAAAAAGAAGGAAAAACTGCCGTCGTAGAAGGCGTAAACGTCTTCACTCATCACTTCTTTCAGCATTTCAACCTCAAGCTTGAACCTTTCAAGCTCCAAGTTCGACTCGTGAGCTATTCCGCTCTTATATTTCAAATCGTACTTCCCCTTCCCATGCTCCACAACGAGCCTTGCAGCTTGAACTCCGCCGAAAGGTAAACCAAAGTCTTTCAGCGGAGAAATCTGACTTCCGTCAACGCCAGCAACCTTTAATCCTCTCAAAAATGATTTGAGATCTTCTACGAAAATTCTTCTCTTCTCCAAATCGGGAATCTCGGAAATTTCGGTTTTTCTGTAGAATTCTCTAATTTTCGCCACGTTTTCTATTAACTTCCCTTCGAATCTCATACGACTGACACTCCGTTCTCCTTCCTAACCCTAATCACGTTTTCCACCATCTCTTCAAAAGTGTCGTCATGAGTTATCACGAAAATTTGCCGGAATCCTTTTATATTCGTGATCTGCCTTGCGAAATTCCTTCTCCTTTCTTCATCCATGTTCTGGGTTGGTTCGTCAAAAAATACAACTCCAGCAGAGGACAAGAACTTCAGAAGAGCAAGTCTAACTGACAAAGCCGCAACAACCTGCTCCCCACCGCTCATTTGCTGAAAGCTAATCTCTCTCCCCATATATTTCGCTTTAATTCCGAAATCTTCAGTTAGTTCTATTTGCCACGAGAAGTCGTCCATGATCTCGCAGAATATCCTGTTAGCTTCCACGGAAATTGCTTCTGTGTACGCTTTTATCATTTGAGGAATCGCCTCTTTTAAAATCTCCCTAACGAGGTTAACGAACTCAAGTTTCTTCTTCAATTCCTTCGATTTCCCTTTTAGATCTTCAAATTTCTCCTCGCTCTTCTTTAAATCCTCAAGCTCTTTTTCCAGATCCTTAACGCTTTTTTCCAGCTGACCAACTTTCCCTTCAAGCTTTCCGAGTTCGCGGTTTATCTCTTTGAGCGTGTTTTCAACTTCTTCCAACTCCTCTTCTTTGTACACCTTTTTTATACTCTCGATTCTGCTTTCGACCTCTTTACCTTCGCTTTCAAGATCTTTTAGCCTTTTAACCTTTTGTTTTAGCTCAGCCTCGATTCTCTCTTTTTCTTTGACTTTTTCCTGACAGAGAATGTATCTCTCGTAGCTTTCCCTTTTTTCCTCCAAAACTCTCTCCAATTTTTCGAGAAATCTCTTTAGCTCCTCGTACGCTTTCTCAATTTTTTCGAAGTTCTTCAGCTTCTCCTTTTTATCGGCCAGCTCTTCTTCGAGCTCTTCTTTTATTCTTTCCACTTCTTTCAATCGTTCCTCAAGCTTTCTTTTTTCTCCAAGCTTTTGAACGCTTCCAGTCACTTTTTTCAACTCTTCTTCAAACGCCTCTCTTTTTTCAAGTTCCTTTCTCTTTTTATCCAACTCGTTCTTCAACCTCTCTATGCTCTCCTCAAGGTCTTTAACGGATTTCTCCACAGCCTCTTTTTTCTTCAATTCGCTCATCAAAACTTTTTCTTCTTTTTCCAACTCTTCAAGATGTTTCAGAGCTTTTTCAAGCTTTTCAAATTTTTCTTCGAGCTTTCCGAGTTTCTGGAGGAGATTTTTGATTTCATCTTCGATGTTCTTGGCGTATTCTACGATTCTATCGCAGTTCTCATCAATTATCGGACAAAAGCCTTTTTCAGCTTCTCTTTTTTGTTTTTGCAGCTCTTCTATCCTACTTTTAATTTTGCTCCTCTTGTCCAACGCTTTTAAGTATAGCTCTTTAACGTTAGCGAGTTTGGTGATTTGTCCCCTAACTTTTCCAAGCTTTTCTTCGGCTCTCTTTAATCTTAGCGATTCCTCTCTTTTTTCGTCGTAACTTTTCATTAAACTCTTTAAATGGTTTTCAAGGGCTTTTAACTCACTTTCCAGAGCTTTTAGTCTTTCAAGCTCTTTCTTTAGCTCCTCTTCTTTTTTCGCGAGTTCTTCAATCCCTTCGAGATCTCTCAAACTTTTCTTTATCCTTTCAGCCTCATTGGAGGCTTCTCTGATTCTCTCCTCTATAGCTTTGCAGCTTTCGGAGATCTTTATCAGCTCATCTCTTTTCTTCGAAATTTTTTCGAGAACTTCCTTTTTCTCTTTAATTTTGCTTTCGGCTTCCAAATATTTTTCGTAGTCGCTTTTTAGCCTTTCAATCTCCGCTTCGAGATTTTTGATTTCTTCAAGCTGATTTTTCAGCTTTTCGACTTCTGGAGCGATGAGGTTAACCTCTTTTGAAATCTCCGATTTTCGGAAAAGGAGACTTTCAAGCTCACTTTTCAACCTGTTCAATTCGTTCCTTCTATTTTCGATCTCAACCCTTCTTTTTCGAATCTCTTCTCTTCTCTTTTTTAGCTCCTCAATTTCCTTTTTTGCGGAGTTTAAAGCTGAAATAAGCCTGTCCTTATTCTCGATCTTAGCCTTTAGGTAGCTCATCTCCCTTTCGATCTCGTGAATTTTCGTTTCGTAAAATCTAACGATTTCCCTTGCGTTTTCATAGGCTTTCTTGTATCTTTCGATTCCGAGCAGCGGCGTGAATACCTCTCTCCTAACGGACGGTTGGGCAATGAAGTGCGAAATTATATTTCCCTGAGAAACGCCTATTGCATTCTCGAAGATCTCCCTTGGAGAAACCTCAAGTTTGAAATGTTGTTTTACCCATTCCGTAACATCTCTGACTCCGCTTGCAACTCTCCCAAGTTCGAGGTCCTCTATGTAGTAGTGGGTTGTTTTTCCTCCTTCAATTTTCCTCACGGCTACGTATTCCCTTTCGTCAAGGGGACTGACGAATTTAATTCTTATCTCAGCTCTCTTTTCCCCTCTTCTAACAAAATCCGAGATGTTGTAGGGAAGATGATCGAAGAGCGCAAATCCTATAGCTTCAAGGATTGTTGTTTTTCCGGCACCGTTTCTACCTATTATCGCATTAATACCTTCCGTAAATTCTATCCTCTGCCTGCTATAACTTTTTACGTTTTCGAGGTAAACTTCTCTGATCATACGCTTTCCTCCAGTCCCAAACTTCCTCCTCTACTTCTTTCTCAGCCTCCTTGACCTCTCTTTCTACTCTCTTAACTTCCCTTTTTCCGACTTTAACGAGATCGTCTATTAAGCTGAAGGCGTCCTCAACTTTTTTATCTGCAAGAAGTTCTTTGAGCTTCAACACGTCATCAGCCAAGTCTTCATAGCCGAATCTCGATAAAAGCTGCTTTAAAACTCCTCTTTCGATTTCGGCTCTACTTGAATAATCTGAAATCTTCACGTCGTAGGTGGAAACTTCGGGCAACCATTCGACTTTCAGGACGAGGGGTGAAAGAACTTCTTTAGCAATTTTCTCTACTTTCTCCTCATCGACGATGCCTTTAACACTATACTTAATTTTTAGAATTACGACTTCCTTGCCTTTACCTTTGTTTTTAACGAGAAACTCCTTGAACTCCCTCAAATCGGAACTTTTAAACTCGTACTCAAGAAATCTGAAGGTTCTCGGGGTGTAAAAGCTCTTTTCGTGAACGTAGCTAACTTCATCATCAACATCGACTATGAACATTCCCTTCTCGAAAAAGCTTTCTCTTGCGTCGCAGCTCTCCAAACTTCCCGGATTGAAAATGTAATCGTCTTCGACGTACTTCATGTGGATGTGCCCCAAAGCAACGTAGTCGATCTTGTTTCTATGCCTGTGCAAGATTTCAGAACTTATGCAACCGTAGATGTCCATGTACTTTTCCACCCCGAAGTGGGAAACGAATATTGTAAAGCCGTCCTTTTTAATTCTTGGCAAGTAATCGGAGAGAACTTTTTCCGTTAGCGCTCCGAAATACTTTAGTCCGTAAATTCTCGCCTCACCTACGTCGACATAAGATCCGTTCTGTCCGTTCCACTCTTCCAAAACTATTCCCTCATCGAAGTTTGGCTTGAGATTAATTAGGTAGTTTTCCGCAGCCAAATAATCGAGCCACGTGAAGCGCTCTCTAAAATAACTTGCGTCGTGATTTCCTTCCACAGCAATTACCGGCACGTTTACCTTCTCCAAAACCTTAGTAGCCTGAGCGAGGGTTATGGGATCCATTTCGCTTTTCTTGTGGAAGAGGTCACCCGCTATGATTATGAAATCAACGTTCTTGCTCAAAGCGAACTCAATTGCGTTTTTAAACGCCTGAGCGAAATCCCTCATTCTTTCTTCGCTACCGTACTGTTTGTATCCCAGATGGGCATCGGCAAGGTGTGCAAATCTCACATCTTATTGTTTTTTCTGGAGCTTTTATTTCTTGTCCTCGTAACTCTCATTTTAAATGGTCAGGAGATAGGATGGCAACTTAAGCGACGAACATAGATAATGAAATAATCAGAATGCTCTGTGAGTCAATGTTCTTTATCATCAGAGCAGAATTCCCTAATCTTTAGAACTAATTCATTTATCGCTATGATATTTCTTCTCTTCTTTTCCGTGGAAATTGGTAGCTTTTCTTCAAACTTCTTTATTCACTTCCAAACTGCTGTGTGAG
>WAQS01000236.1 GCA_015520115.1 Ferroglobus sp. | reverse complement strand
GTATCTCATCATCAAAAAGTTGTTTAAGTAATCGAGAATTAAAGCTTACCCTCCCGCCGCTGAGATGATAATTCTCCTCTGAAGTTTTTCGTGGATATCCTTAGAGCATATGATCACTACCTCCGTTCTCGGAATTGAGTGATAGGGTTCTTTTTCCCTCAGGCAAACGAAAACTTCCGGGTTTTCGCAGACGATTGCATCACCGATAACTTCTACCGAAGAAGAAATTTCGGAAAGGAATCTTCCGAGTATTTCTTTCGCTCTGTCCTTGGAAAATCCAAGAAGATGAACAAATACTTCCACAGCCATAGTTTTTTCTGGGAGATTTTAGGGTTTCGGTTAGAGAATAAAAAAATTTAAATTGCCTGAAAACATCGCCGATAGAGATGAAGGAGCAAGTCGAAGTAAGGCAGCTTAGGGAAGGAGGATATATCGTAATTGATGATGAACCTTGCGAAATCGTCAGCATCTCTGTAAGCAAACCGGGAAAGCACGGAGCGGCTAAGGCGAGAATAGATGCGATAGGAATCTTCGACGGGCAAAAGAGAAGTATCGTGCAGCCAGTTACAGCGAAGGTTTACGTGCCTATCGTTGAAAGAAAGAGGGCTCAGGTAATAAGCGTGACGAACAACGTAGCTCAGTTAATGGATCTTGAAACCTACGAAACTTTCGAAATAGAAGTGCCAGAAAACTTAAAAGAGAAAGTTAAACCGGGAGAAGAAGTAATTTACATTGAGTCCCTCGGAAAGAGAAAAATTGCAGAGAAATAACATGCACATCGATTCTTTTTTTGCTACAGCAAACGCTTCTATTGAAGAAGCTGACTACGTAATTTTTGGTGTGCCCTACGATGCCACGCAATCCTTTAAACCGGGTTCGAGGTTTGCTCCGAATGCGATAAGAGAAGCGAGTTGGAATCTCGAAAGTTATTCCCTCTTTTTCGATTTTCAGCTGGATTTTGCTAAAATAGCAGACTACGGAAACGTTAACTGTGACGGAAGCTTCGAAGAGATTTCAGAAAGAGTTTCAAAGCTCATGGAAGATATTCGCGGAATTCCCATTGCGTTGGGAGGGGAGCACACCATTAGCTACATGGTGGCGAGAAACCTAAAAGACTTCTGCTACGTCGTTTTAGATGCCCACTTCGACTTAAGAGATGGGTTCGATTCCAACCCCTTCAACCACGCTTGCACTTCGAGGAGAATTTACGAACTCGCCGGAGAAATCGTGCAGGTTGGAGTTAGGAGTGGAACCAAAGAGGAGAGGGAATTCGCGGAAGAGAACGGGATAGAAGTTTTCTACTCATGGGAAATCATGGAGTACGGAGTTGAAGAAGTTCTTGAGATTCTCGAAGCTTATGATTCAATTTATCTCTCCATTGACGTTGATGTTTTCGATCCAGCTTATGCTCCCGGAGTTTCCACTCCAGAACCTTTCGGTTTAAAGCCAATGGACGCTTTAAAAATAATAGACGAAGTTTCCGACAGAGTCATTGGTTTTGATGTTGTAGAGGTTATTCCCGACTCAAACAAGATTACCCAAACATTAGCAGCTAAGCTCGTGAATGAATTCATAGCCGCTAACGCCTCGCTAAGGTTCTGACGAATTCGTAGGACTTCTTCACCTCTTTTAAATTCCTCAGGATTATCGGAACCGCAATAGCAAGGTACAAAAAGCTTAGGAACAACCTCATCTCGACGCTCTGATAAACGAACTGAAGAAGGAAGAGGATTAGAAGAAGAGCAGCTTCGTAGAAACTAAGTCTGAGATCGATTATAATCGCAACTCCAAGTAGAGATTGGGCTGCCGTGAGAAGGACTTCTTCTCTCTGTCTTGCGTCGAGTGGCAAATCGGAAGGATACGCTAAGGCTATGCTGTAAACAATAACGAGACAGCCGATGAGAAGTGTCCACTGGTTAACCTTCGAAGACACGAGAGCGTTGATTCCCGCCGTAACTCTGAGCTTTCTAACGAGGTACATAGCCACGATGAACTCTGGAGACTCGCTTGCAAGAGGGGCTATCCACTGAACCATCAGAAACTCATCTATGCCAAAGTTTTCAGCAGTTTTTATCAATCCCTCCGCAAAAGCTTCCACGCTTATGAAAATTATCAAGGCGGCGTAGAACATTAAGAGTACTACTGAAACTCTTCTTTTTCTCGTTGGAAGATTGCAGAAATAAGCCGGTACTCCGGCAGGCTCGAACTCTTCCCTCGGAGCTTTTAAAGCAAGCTTAACGTAGAGGGCGTAAAGAAATATTAAAACGACGGAGTCTATGAGGAGAATCTTTCCTCTTAGGGGGATTAGAAAGCAGTAAAGGGATGCCACAAGGAGAATGAAGAATTCGAGTCTTATTCCCTCATCTAAACTTATCTCTTTCCTCCTTATTTTGAGCATTGCAACGAAAGCAACCAAACTCCAACCAACGCCAAGAAGGAGCCTGTTGGCTCCAGTCATGTTAGCAGCTGCGTAATGGATGTAGTCTCCTCCCACTTTTCCAGCCATCCAAGCGAAGTACATGTCCACAGCGTACTCCGGAAGAACTGCAAGCAAAGCTACGACCGCCAAGCTTAATGACCTCGGCACATCCATCTCAGCCGTTTCAGCAGCCCATGAGAGGAGAAAAGCAGCTCCAACTACAGCAATCCCGGCTACAAACGCTTCAACGTGGGGAACGTATTTAATCCCGATAAAAAACGATATTAACCAAGGGATGGTTGTGAAAACAGCTAAAGCTACAAAAACTCTCTCCTTCAAATAACGCATGAGATTCGAAGTGATAATTTGTCTTTTAAACTTTACCCGAACATTTTTATCTTTATTATTTCAGAAGCTTTGCCGTGAGGAGGTACAACTTTCCCAGAGGAATGCGTCCTTCCCTGCTTGAAGAAAGAGAAAAATTCTACAAAAATGAATTCGATCTTGAACTTTGTGAGAAATGGCTTAATTGGAGAGACATAATGAACACGGCTTTTGCAGTCATAGTGGGAAGACACACGGACATATATCCCCCCGAATACGAGAGAGTAAAGAAGAAGGCTTTGATAATAGATGAGCATTCCGGACTGAAGGATGTGCTCGAATACGTTCTCCAATATCTTCCAGAGGGAGTTTACTATGACAGAAACGTTTACAAAGATTTAAAGAAGTGCGTAAACTGCCCCAAAGCTTACAAAGACTGCTGGAACTGCGAAAACTTCCTCGGGCAAGAATTGGCTTTTGATGTCGATCCAGAGAACATTCCCTGCCCCTACCACGGAACAGTAAAAGAAAAGATGGAAAGACACCAAGGCTTGAGTTTCTGCATGATAGAATTCAAAAGAGCAAGAAAGTACGCTTGGAGTATCTACGAGGATATGAAAGAGGAGTTCAGGGAAGTTAGAATGGTCTACTCTGGAAGAGGATTCCACGTTCACGTAATCGATGAAAAAGCCACGAGAATGAGTAAAAAAGAGAGAGAAGAGCTCGCTAAGATGTATTCTTCCTACGGCATAGACGAGTGGGTAACGAACGGAGAGATGAGACTCATAAGGCTTCCCTACTCGTTAAATGGATTGGTCTCAAGAGTGTGCATTCCGCTAAGCGAGGAAGACAGAAAGTTCGATCCGAGGTACGATGAACGGGCGATTCCAGAATTTCTTAGAAAATAACTCCTCATTCCTTCTTTGCCTTCTCCTCCTCTCCGTAATAGTAAAGCTTCTTTTTCTCGGCTTTTTCTTCCTCCCCGTAGTAGTACATCTTCTTCTTTTCCTCCTCCGCCATGAAAGTTAGTTTTTCACAAAAGTTTATTACATTTTCGTCGTGCTTCGTGTGAAGTGAAAGTTACTGAAAGTTCGTCAGCAACGCTTATCTTGCATATTAAACTTTTTACGAAAAAACATTTATCTGATTTTTAAACAAGAAATTTCAGAGGTGTAAGTGATGAAAGATAGTACGAAACTTCTCACCGCTTTGATTCTCGTCTTCGTTTCGGTAGCATTCGTCGCGTACAAAACGAGAGATACTACAAGCGAAAACGTCCTCATAAGCAACTGGCTACCTATTTTAACGATAACGCTCACTGCCGTTCTAACGGTCTTTGGACTTTTTGCTCTCGCCGGATATCTCAACAACAGGAGTTTAAGCAGAGGGGAGATTAGGAGAGCAATAGCGGGGGCTTTTGTAGCCGGCTTCCACGTTTTGCTCATAATGAGCGTAATTTTCTCAATTTACACGGAAAAAGTAGTTACTGCTTATCTAACAGCTATGACGATGATTCTCGGTTTTTACTTCGGCTCAAGATCTGTTCAAAGTCAGCAGGAGGATGCGGAAAAAATTGAGGTGGAGAACGTTCACTTCGCAAAAAACGGAAAAAAAGAGTTAATAATCAGCGTTAGAAACCTTAGCTCCAGAAACGTTACGATAGACATAATTTACATAAACGGAAAGCCAGTAATTGTTAAAGAGAGAACTAAAATTGCTCCGAAGGAAGTAAAGCACATTTCACTGGAGTTTAACTGGTATGAAGGAGAAAATTATGAGATAAAAGTGTGCTCTGCTGAAGGTTTAAAAATAACGACAGAGGTGAGGGCGACATGAGCAAGCTGAGAGGGCATCATTTAATTTGCTTGAACTTTTTTAAAGGGGAGGGTTACAGTAAGGAATTCGTTGAGGCTGTGAAAGAAGCCGTGTTTTCTGAAAAGGTAGTCGTTGTTTCTGGCAGAGACGACGTCTGTGAAGCTTGTCCGAGCTGGGAAAATGAATGTAAAGCATACGGGGAGGACTACATAAGGAGGATAGATGAACTCGCTCTATCGCTCCTTGAAGTTGATGAAGGTGAAGAGGTTAGCTGGAAGGAGATAAGGGAAAGGCTGAAGATCGCCATGAAAACTTGGAGGAGAGAAGTTTGCTCCGAATGTGAATGGCTCAGAGTTTGTAAGGAGACTGAGATTTGGAAAAGCATTTAGGCGGCAAATCTTTTTATACAGCTAATCTCTCGCTTAATCAATGTCTCTCTGGGAGTTTGTAAAGAAATACTACATCGACTCAATTGTTTACAAACAGGGTTACAACATCGTCAACACGCTAACGTGGGCTGCGATACTTCTTGTGGCTGCTTGGCTGATATACAGATATCTCAGCAAAAGACTATTTTTCGATAAAAAATTCATGCTTTACACGATCCCCTTTATCTTCTTTGGCTCCTCCGTTAGAGTCGTTGAAGACGCTGGTTTTCTTCAACCTCCTATCTCTTACATATTCATGACTCCGATGATCTACATCCTCGTCTTCTCTCTAACCTTTCCTACGCTTCTAATCGCTTTGAAAATGAGGAACCTGAAAATTTACCTTTATACGGGCTTAATACTGGCGGCAATCCCCCTTCTTATCCTCCTTTCCAACCTTCAGATTGAAAACTGGTGGGTCTTTCCAGCTTCAATTTCCCTCGCTTTAGTCTTCACTCTCATTTTCTCTGCACTGAGCAAAAATGACGAAAGCAGAATAGCCTTTTTCTCGCAAATGCTTGACGGATCAGCGAGCTTTATGGGTTTGCAATTTCTCGGATACTGGGAACTTCACGTTTTACCGAGATTTTTAATTTCTTTAACCGGTCCGTGGATCATGATTCCCTTGAAGTTCGTAATTTTCCTTTTAATTCTGCTGTATCTGGACAAAGCCGAGGAAGAGGAAAATTTAAAAGGATTTATAAAGTTCGTAATAATGGTACTCGGTTTAGCACCCGGAGTTAGGAATGCGTTAAGAATGACCTTCGGTGTCTGACATGATAAAGCTCGCCCTCGCTCTGCTGTTTATCCTTACAACTCTCACCTCGTATAGTTTTTCGATCGAAAATCCAGACTCTGCAAAAGAAGTAGTAGATACTCTGTTCTCTCAATTTAAT
>WAQS01000235.1 GCA_015520115.1 Ferroglobus sp. | reverse complement strand
AAACCAGCCCTTTCTCCAGAAACGACAACGACATTATCACCGATTCCTTCAGCAATTTTTTCATCTTTTAGTAGCTCTATAGCCGTGTAAACCTTCACACCATTCACTTCGTCGTAATCTTTTGTTATCGTCGCTCCGGTAGCTAAAACGAGCACATCGGGCTTTTCTTTCATTATTATTTCCGGGGTAACTTCAACTCCGGTGTAAACTTTCACTCCGTGCTTTTTCAGCTGAACTTCGTAATACCTTATCAGATCGAGGAAAACATAGCCGCCTCCTATTTCTTTTGAAGCTGGAATCAGCTGTCCTCCAAGCCTGTCCTCTTTTTCGTAAAGTATCACCTCATGTCCCCTTTTAGCTGCTGTAATTGCGCATTCCAATCCTGCCGGACCTCCACCGACTATCACAACCTTCTTTTTCCTAACAGCTGGTTTGATCTCGTATTCCGGCTCTATTTCATGACCAATCCTCGGATTGACCGTGCATATATACGGAAGATCGTGGAACATCGTGGATAGGCACATTAACCCTCCCAAGCAGGGTTTGATTTCATCGAACCTTCCTTCTTTAGCCTTGTGTAAAATTTCTGGATCAGCTAACGCTGGACGGCAAATCTCCCACAGATCGATAATCCCGTCTGCTATAGCCTTATCAGCAAGTCTCGGATCACCAAAGCGGGGTCCAAAAGCTATTGGGACTTTAAGGTGCTTTTTAGCCCTTTCAGCTAAGTAAAGCCACTGAGTCGTTGGCAGATCCCTTCCTAACGCTCCCTTTGAGGACTCGTGCCACCCCACGACTATGCTTATTATATCCACTCCCGCCTCTTCTGCAATTTTCATGTATTCCAAGCACTCCTCTTCAGTGCTCCCTCCAACCTCGTCAAGAAGTTCAGCCCCGTTAAGTCTTATGGATATCAGCTTATCATCTCCTATCTTCCCTCTTATAGCTTCGATCGTCTCAACCATGAACCGACATCTTTTTTCCAAATCTCCTCCGTACTCGTCAGTTCTCTTGTTTGTGAAGGGAGATAGGAAATTCGCCAACAAATAACCCATAAACGCTGTAATTTCCACTCCGTCAAATCCAGCCTCTATTGCTCTTCTTGCCGCTTCTGCGTGGTCGTTTATCACTTTCTTTATCTCCTCCTTCGTCATCTCCCTTACCGGTCTGTAGTGTCTCAGTTTCTGGGGAACTGGAGACGGTTGCAACGCTATGCCGGTATCGTAGCCTCCGTACCTCCCAGCATGCAAAATTTGCTGAATTGCTACGGCTCCTTCGTTGTGAATTATTTCCGCTATCTTTCTTAGCCCGGGTATGAATTTATCGTCGTAAATAGCAAGCTGTCTTGCGTATCCCTTTCCGTACCCTTCTTTGTCTGGGTAAGCTCCTTGGTTAGTTATTATTCCGCATCCGGTTTTTGCAACAACTCTCATCCTCGCAAGCTCTCTTTCAGAAACGGTTCCGTCTGGGTTGTTGAAGTTCGAAACTGAGCAGGCTGCGTATTTTACTCGGTTTTTAATTTTGAACTTTCCAATTTTAATCGGCTCAAAAAGGTGTTTCAGCAACCTTCCACCTCCAAATTTTTCATTAATGATAGTGGAATTAAACCGAAAATTATATTTAAAACTATCGGTAAACAATTAATGGTGATCGGATGCATGTGGTTGTTTGCGTAAAGCAGGCTGTTGACGTTGATCAGGTGAAGATAGATCCGCAAACCCTTGAGCCGATTACTTTTCCAACAAAGCTTGATGATTTGAGTAAAAACGCTTTAGAGGAGGCTGTGAGGATAAAGGAAAGATTCGGTGGGAAAGTTACGGTAATTGTTGTTGGGGATAAAGTTAGTGGTGTAGTAAAGGAAGCGCTCGCTATTGGTGGGGACGAAGCTAAAGTTGTCACGGTTCGTGAACTAATCGATACTGAAAGCACGGCTTTAACAATAGCTGAGATCGTCAGGAAAATCGAGGACTTCGACTTACTGCTTTTTGGAGAAGCTTCTATAGACACTCACACTTCTCAGGTCGGTCCGAGAGTTGCGGAAATTTTGAAACTTCCTATTTTGACTTTTGTAAGGAAAATCGAGAAAATTGATATAGAATCGAGAAGAATCGTTGTATTAAGGGATTTGGAGGAGTGGTTTGAGAGAGTTGAAGCGAGTATGCCTGCTGTTCTCACCGTCACAAACGAAATTAACGAGCCGAGGTTGCCTTCGTTATCCCAGATATTAAAAGCTGCTAAAAAACCCGTGGAAACGTTTGAAGCTTCGGAGCTTGGTGTTAGAATCGGAAGTAACATTGAGGTTTTGAGAAATAAAGCTCCGCGTATTGATAGAAAAAAAAGGATTTACAAGGAAGATGTGGATGGAGCGGTGAATGAAATAGTTTCTGAACTGATAAAGGAGGGAATTCTGTGAAAGTCCTCGTTTTTTCAGATAGCGACGAAGTTGCAAAGGAAATCCTTTCTGGTGTGAGACCTTTTAAGGAGAGAGCTATTGTTTTAACTTACTCCTCCGAAAGTTTCGAGGGTTTTGCTGACAGGGTTTTAAAATGCAACCCATCTTCGAATGTTAGATTTGAAGATCATGCGGTTGCTGCGATTGAGCATGTTGCAAAAAGGGAAAACTTTGATTTGATACTTGTAGG
>WAQS01000234.1 GCA_015520115.1 Ferroglobus sp. | reverse complement strand
TAAAAGGTTCCTCGTAGTCGGGAGCAACGTTAGAAACGTCGTCGAATCGGCGAGGAAGGCTGGATATGAAGTGTACGCTTACACGAAACATATAGATGCGGATTTGATCCTCTACGCTGAAAAGGTCTTTAGAGCGAAGGAGAATCGGAAGGAGGACGAGAAAAGAGTTAGGAAGTTGTCCGAATCTTTAAACGCCAAGGTAATTCTCTCCTCTGGTTTCGAGCTCCTCGATGTGGATAACTTTGGTGGTGAAATAAGAGAGGAGCTTGTGGACAAGCTGAAGTTCTACAGAAAACTCGAAAAAATCGGAATAAATTTTCCAAGACTCCTTTCCGACGGAGAAAAAGGAATTCTGAAACCGAGGATCGGTGGCGGCGGAGAGGGGATAAAGTTCGGGGAGGTGGGTGAGGAAGGTTACGTTCATCAGGAGTTTGTCGAGGGAATTCCCTGCTCGGTCTCAGCCGTTAGATCTGAAAAAGAGTTCGTTGTGGCTGGAGTCAACCTAATGCTTGTGGGTGACAGAAACTTTTTCGCTTCGGAATTCAAATATTGCGGAAACGTCACACCTTTCGTTCACGAGAGGGTTGGGGAGATGATTAAAGTAGCTGAAGACCTCGGGGAGTATTTCGAGTTGTTGGGTAACTATGGCGTGGATTTTATACTCGGAAACGAAACCTACGTTCTGGAAATAAATCCGAGGTTTCAAGGTTCCCTCGATTCGATAGAGCTGTCCTCTGACGTTAACCTCTTCGAGCTTCACGTGAGGGCTGTGGAGGGTAAAAAACTCGAAAAAGTTAAGCCGAGGAGAACTGCTGCGAGGGCGATAGTTTTCACCCCCCGGAGGATGAGGATAAAAGTATCTCCAACCGGAAACCCCTTCTTCGGGGACATTCCAGTTAGGGGGGAAATCTACGATAGAGATTTTCCCCTCGTGAGCGTTTTTGCTACCGGAGGTAACTACTACGAAAAGCTTCTCTCCAGAAGGGACTTATACTTCAAAATGCAGGGGGTGAAACTCTGATAATCTTCTCAACGATGTTCCTCTTTGAATATCCTCTTCGTAGAATTGCGGAAGCTGTAGAGATGGCTGAATACGATGGGGTGGAGTTCTGGGTGGAAACGCCCCACTTCTGGTGGAAGAGGGATGAAAAAATGCTTGGAGAAATAGAGAGATTAGTTAAAGCGGTTCATTCTGCGGTAATCGATTTAAATCCGGTTTCCTCCAACGAGAAGGTGGCGGAGCTTTCAATTCAGGAGACTCTGTATTCCGTTAAGATCGCCTCTCTACTATCTTCTCCTCTCACAATTCACGCTGGAAAGAGGAGTGCTGAAAGAGAGCCAGTTGAAGAGGACTACGCAGCTTTGGAGAAGTACTTCAGAATAGTGAAAAAGTATGCGGAGATAAGGAACGTCAGAATCCTTCTCGAAAACTCTGAAAAAGGGATAAACAGGTTGTGCAGGACTGCCGAAGAGTTAGAGTATTACTCAAAAAAGTTTGGTTTCGGAATCACGCTGGATTTAAACCATGCTGCCAAGAACGGAAACTTCGAAGGTTTTCTGGATCTCCTCGACAGGGTTGAAAACTTGCACGTGAGCGGATACGATGAAAAGGGAAGGCATGTTGAGGTAAGTAGAAGCGAGGAAATAAAAGAAATGTTGAGAAGGGTAGGAGATGCGGGTTATGACGGAATGGTCACAATAGAACTCGACGATCTGGGGATAGGGGAGCTGAACTTCGAAGAAAAAGTTAGGGTTTTGAGAGAACAAAAAGAAGTGGTTGAAAGGTTGTTGCGCCTATGACTTTTTTCTGAACTTTTCGCAAGCCTCGTCGTGGGAGAAAACTCTCTTAAAAGGCAATCCCGTGCATCCTCTGCTTGCGCACACTTTATCTGAAGTTATTACGCACATTCCCGCATTTTTGTAATCGGGGAGGAAGTACTCGCAATCCCCGCACTTCATATCATCTGAAGTATCTCAGATCCTCATCTCCCTTGTATTGCTGTACCGCAGCTTCCTGCATCTCTTTTATCTGGGCTATGAGCTTCTCCATCTCTTTTGCCCTTTCCTCAAGGTCCTCTATGCTGACCTCTATTTTCAGCATCTTCATCAGAACTTCCAACACAGCCTTGGCACTTTTTGGATCTACCATGTATCCAGAGGTGACGCCCATTAGGCAAGCCGCCTCAATTCCTTCGAGCATTGCAGCTCCGAGCAGAAGACCTGAAGCTCCTATTATCCCTCCAGCTGGCTCACCCTCTTCTATTTTCACCCCGTAGCTTTTCAGCTCCTCTATCAGCTCTTTTCTGTTTGCGGCTCCTATAACGTACGGCTCTTCAACAAGCCTCCCAACTCCGTAGCCACCAAGAGTTAGAATTCTCTTCACTCCGAACATCTTAGCAATTTTCATGTAAGCGTTGACGAGTTCGTAGTGACCTTCGTTGCTTATGCTCTGAAAATCTCCTACGAGAATGAGCAAGTCTCTCTCTCCTTTATATGCGTAAATTTCGTTCTTCGGCAGTCTTATTGTTCCGTCCTCGTTCACTATCACCTGTGGCGGGAAATAGTGGGAGTATATCTCAGCGACCTTAACAACATCAAGCACCTTAACGAGGTGATCTGCCACAAGTTTCCCGACATGCCCGATCCCCGGCAAACCTTCCACGAGTACTGGAT
>WAQS01000233.1 GCA_015520115.1 Ferroglobus sp. | reverse complement strand
GTACTCTATCGTCGCTATAGCGGCTGTGCAAGCCAGAGGGTTCCCGCCAAACGTTGATCCATGGTCTCCAGCTTCAACCTTTTCAGCGACGTAATCTTTCACCCCAACAGCTCCTATCGGAAAGCCGTTCGCTATTCCCTTAGCCATCGCAATTATGTCCGGTTCAATGTCGTAGAGGTCTTTGGCGAACCACTCTCCAGTTCTTCCGAAGCCCGTCTGAACTTCGTCGAACACAACCAGAAAATCGTACTTTTCCTTTAGCTCAAATATTTCCTGAATGAACTCTTCTTTAGCCGGATAAACTCCTGACTCTCCCTGTATTGCTTCCACAAAAACCGCTGCAACGTCTTCGCTTACTTTCCTCTTCAAATCCTCGATATTGTTGAATTCGGCAAAAACAACCTCCCCAATTAACGGCTCAAATGGTTTCCTGAACTTTTCCTTCCAAGTTAAAGATAACGCTCCCATTGTTCTTCCGTGAAAGTTTCCCGTAAACGAAACCAGTTTTTTTCTTCCCGTAGCTTTTCTCGCCAGTTTTATTGCAGCTTCGACAGCTTCAGTCCCGCTGTTGCAGAAAAAGAACTTGTCCATCCCGCTTACTTTTCTCAGCTTTTTCGCAAGCTCAAGCTGGGGGAGGGTGTAGTAGAGGTTGGAAACGTGAATGAGCTTTTCCAACTGCTCTTTAACTCTCTCGACGAAGTATTTATTGGAGTGTCCTATTGAAACGCAGGCTATTCCCGCTACGAGATCCAAGTACTTCTTTCCGTTTTCATCGTAGAGCCAGCAGCCTTCTCCTTTTACAAATACCACTTTCTGCCGTTTAAAGAAAGGAATTAGCAGCTCCTTTTCCAGTTCGAATACTTCACTCATACTCGATCGTTGCCGGAGGTTTTGGAGTGACGTCGTAAACGACCCTGACGACTTCCGGTATCTCGTTCGTGATCCTCAAAGCTATTTTTCTTAGCTTTTCGTAATCAAGCTTTAGGGGGTCGGCAGTCATACCATCCCTGCTTTCGACAGCTCTTACCGCAATTACGTATCCGTAAACTCTCACGTCCCCCTTCACTCCAGTAGCTTTTCCTATTAAAGCAGCGAAAGCTTGCCACTTTGGTATGTCTTTTAACTCCTCCTCGACGATCTTCGTGGCTTTTCTGACCACTTCAACCTTTTCGGGAGTGACTTCCCCTACAACTCTCACTGCCAAACCCGGGCCTGGAAAAGGCATTCTTTCGGAAATTTCTTCCGGTAAGCCAAGGTACCTTGCAACTTCCCTCACCTCGTCTTTGTAGAGTTCCCTCAGCGGTTCGATCACCTTCTTAAATCTGTACTTCGTCGGAAAACCGCCGACATTGTGGTGACTCTTTATTCCCCCCTGACTTTCTATTACGTCGGGATAGATCGTTCCCTGTATGAGGTACTCCGCCCCTTCCTCTTCCGCAACCCTTTCAAATATCCTAACGAAAAGTTCTCCAACCACTTTCCTCTTTTCTTCCGGATCGGTGACTCCTTTTAAAGCCTTAAAAAACTCCTCTCTCGCATCTATGAACACGAGATTCATGTGACCGAAGACTTCCCTAACCCTCTCCGGCTCTCCCTCCCTCATTAATCCGGTATCCACGAAAACGGGAATCAGTCTATCGCCTATCGCTTTGTAGGCTAAAACCGTGCAGACGGAGCTATCCACACCACCAGATAAGGCTATTATCGCCTTTCCATCTCCCACTTCCTTTTTTATTTCTTCAATAGCTTTTTTCACGAATTCTTCGACGTTAACCATGAACCTCCCTCCTATACTCCAAAGCAGCTTTAACAAATCCTACGAACGGAGGAGATGGAGAGAAGGGGCGAGATTTAAATTCCGGATGGAACTGAGTTGCGAAGAAGAATTTTTTGTCTGGTAACTCCAAAATTTCCATTCTTCTTCCATTGTCCGAGTATCCGGAAAATACGAGTCCATGCTCCTCTAAAAGGCTTATGTACTCAGGATTGACTTCGTATCTGTGTCTGTGCCTTTCGTATATCTTAGTTTTTCCGTAGAGTTTGTGAGCGATTGTTCCTTCTTTTATCGTTACCTCGATATCTCCGAGCCTCATCGTTCCTCCCTTCTCCTCGATTCCTTTTTGTTCTGGAAGAAGGTCTATTACTGGATGACTCGTTTCCCCAAGCTCCGAGCTGTTAGCATCTTCCAACCCAAGAACGTTCCTTGCAAATTCAACAACAGCAAGCTGAAAGCCGAAGCATATACCGAGGAAGGGAATGTCGTTTTCTCTCGCATATTCTATCGCTCTAATCTTTCCTTCCGCCCCTCTACTTCCGAAACCTCCGGGAACGAGGATTCCGTCTGATTCTATCTCAACTTCCTTGAATCTTTCCAGATCCTCGCTGTCAACCCAGCTTATCGAAACTCTGCAACCGTTAGCTATGCCCCCATGCTTCAAAGCTTCCCTTATGCTTATGTAAGCATCCCTCACGTCCACGTACTTACCGACTATTGCTATATTCACGACCTCTTTCGCTTCCTTGAGCTTTCTCACTATTTCCTCCCATTCCTTTTTCTCTTCCCTCTTCTCAAGCTTCAGCTTCTTCATTATGTATTCATCGAGCTTCTCCCTTTTGAAGAGTAAAGGTACTTCGTAAATGTCCTCCACGTCTTCAGCACTTATAACCGCTTCAACTGGCACATCACAAAAGAGGGAAATTTTCCTCTTCGTTGATTCTTTCAATTTCTCTCTGCATCTCCCTATTATCGCATCCGGATGCAAACCGAGGCTTCTGAGCTCTTTAACACTGTGTTGCGTCGGTTTGGTTTTTTGCTCTCCTCCTATGTCGTGGGGAACAAGAGTAACGTGAATCAGAAGAAAATCCTCTTCCCTCTCTTCGTTATGCATTTGCCTTATAGCTTCAAGGAAGGGCATCCCCTCTATGTCCCCCACTGTCCCTCCGACTTCTATCAGGCATATTTCAGCGTCGTTCTCCTTAGCAACTCTTCTTATCCAGTTCTTTATCTCGTCGGTGACGTGGGGAATTATTTGCACCGTCTGCCCCAAATACTCTCCTCTTCTCTCCTTCTCTATAACGTTTTTGAAAATCTTCCCAGTTGTTATGTTGTGGTCTCCGGTTAACTCCAGCCCGATAAATCTTTCGTAGTGCCCCAGATCGAGGTCAACCTCTGTTCCATCTTTCAGGACGTATACCTCTCCGTGCTGGAAGGGATTCATAGTTCCGGCATCGATGTTTATGTACGGATCAATTTTTATCGGCACAACTTTGTAACCCATGTCAACCAAGAGCCTCCCTATGCTCGCTGAGGTTATCCCCTTTCCCAATCCGCTCATCACACCTCCAGTTACGACTATGTACTTCATAGCTTGTCCCTCAGTTCCGGAGGAAGTAGGTTCGGTATTCCCTCTTCAATCGGATACTTCTCGTTGCAGTTGTCGCAGATGAGGAAACCTTCTAAAACCTCCTCTTCGTTTTCTTCCTTTACTTCAAGCTTCAAGTCTCCCTTGCAAACCGGACATGCAAGAATGTCAAGTAGCTTTTTCCTCATAATCACAGCCTTTAAGAAAACCGAATAAAAATTTTGTTGTTCAGCTACAATTATCTTAAAGCTTCTCTTTTCTGAGGTCAATTATGTGCTCAAGCTCTGGACCAGTAGAGATCAAAGTTACGGGAGTTTTAGTGTCCTCCTCCACCCTCTCAATAAACTCCTTTGCTTTTTTTGTCAGCTTCTCGTATTCGGTAACCCCGTAGCACTCCTTATCGAGCTTGTCTATTCCAGTTATAGCCACCTGTGTTGCTCCGTTAATCATCGCTGAATATCTTGCCATCTCCCCATCCCACCATCCGACTCTTCTTCTCCTTCCAGTCACCGTCCCGTACTCCACAAGTCCGAGCCTTTCGGCTTCTTCCTCACTCATTTCCGTAGGGAATGGTCCGGCTCCCACTCTCGTCGGGAATGTCTTGAAAACGACAATGACCTCATCAACTTTCGTCGGTCCGATGCCAACATCGGCTGCCATTTGTGAAGCAGTCGTGTCTTTGCTCGTGACGTATGGGTAAGTGCCGTAGTACAAGCTTAATCCGAAGCCCTGCGTCCCTTCAACTAAGACGAACTCCCCTCTGTCTATGGCTTCGTTGACCTCAAGAGGAACATCGGCAAGAAACGGTTTTAGCTCAGGCACGTCTTTTGCCTGCTTCGCAACTCTCATAACCCTATCCGCATTTGCAGGTCCGCAGCCGGTGCCAGTGGTACCGATTTTCCCTTTTAAGTGTTCGCTCTTCGTGTCAGCTTCTATGTGCTTCTTCTCTATTACTGCACATCTATAGTCTACACCAGCTCTATTGGCTGCGTTGAGCATTTCAACTTCTTTAAGGAAAACTTCCGGATTTACGAGGACTCCAGCACCCACCAAAAGTCTTGCCTCTTCGTAAACGAATCCCGAAGGAAGCATCCTCACTCCGTATTTTTTACCTTTATATTCCACGGTGTGTCCGGCGTTTGGTCCTACTCCGCCCCTTGCGATTATCTTCGGTTTGTCGGAAAAAGCGATGTGCGCCACGATTTTCCCCTTTCCTTCGTCCCCCCAAAATCCTCCTACAACTATCGTTACACCCATAACAAATCCCCAAAAAGCTCTCCACGAGGATATTTTAAGGTTACTTTAATTCACTTCCAAAGTCAGCGACTACCACCAATCTCTTTCTCTCCTCATCGTAGGCAACGCCAACTCCAATTTCCTCGTAAGCAGGGTGGAGCAAGTTTTCCCTATGCTTTTTGCTCTCCATCCATCCGTTCACTACAACTTTTGACATGTTCATCGGATCGAGGTACTGCAACCTCTCGGCTTCGAATATGTTCTCCCCAGCGACATAATAATTGTACCCGACTTCTTTCAGTCTCTCGAACACGCTAACACCTTCTGGAGAATAGTGGCTTAGATAGTTTCTTTTGATCATATCTTCCGCATGCCTTTGAGCTGCTAACTCCAACTTCTCATTTCTTTCAAGTTTACTAACGCCGTTGTTCATTCTAATCGCGTTTATCATCAAATAAATGTTCTCTCTCAATTCTTCGAGGTTTTCATCTTCGGTATAATAATCCTCCTTTGCGTACACAAAGGACGGTTTAAGG
>WAQS01000232.1 GCA_015520115.1 Ferroglobus sp. | reverse complement strand
TTTTCAAGCTTGCGAACGACATCGCCAACATCGTTACTCATAACCCCTCCGTAGGGTAACTTCAATTCCACGGTGGTTTTTCCGGAATAGATGATTCCTCCGCCCAATTTTATGAGGTCGTTTGTAGTCTTAACGATCTCATCGTAATCTCTGCCTATCGTTAAAATATTGTACTCGTCGAAGTTGAAAGTCGAAGAGACTACTCCCTCCATCTCAAGGTTTTCGATAAAACCAATAACTACTCTGTTGCCTCTAAATCTATCAACAAGAACGACCTTGCAGAAGTCCTCCACTTCTCCATCCTTCACCTCCACTTCTTTGACGACCTCCTTCGTCACGCTCTCGGTAACGAGGCGCATCATTCTGATTTTAACGTTTCCATCAGCGTTAATCTTCAAATCTTCTCTCTCGATCTTCTCGACGTTCATCACGCTGTAGGGTTCGTCTTCTGTCCTCGCCTCTTTCGGAATCTTTCCACCGACGAAGACCTTTGCTACTTCAAACTTTTCAAAGTTCTTCAGCAAAACTATATCAGCATACCTTGGAGGAGCTATCACGCCCAGATCCCTCTCCATTCCGTAGTATTTTGCCGGATTTACAGTAATCATCCTCAGAACTTCCATCGGATCCAAGCCGAGTTCAACAGCCTTTCTCGCTATTGAATCCATGTAGCCTTCCACGAGTTTCTTTGGATCGACACCGTCTGATACAAGGGAAATCCAAGATTTATCAACGTTTTTTATCTCCCTAATTATGCTCAGATCGCTCCTTATCGATCCCTCCCTGACCATTAGATGCAAGCCGCTCTTAAGCTTCTCCAGAGCCTCTTCTGGGGTTATTGCCTCGTGGCAGGAACTTGCGATAGTTGAATAGGCTTGTAATTTATTTCTCTTAGCTCCGGCGGTGTGTCCGAGGATTACAAGGTTTTTTTCCATGGCGAAATCGATCTTTTTCAGAATCTGCTCGTCTAATGCGATAACTCCGCTCCAAGATAGAACTTCACCCATTCCGACCAAAAGCCCTCCGGCTATTTTGGCAAGTTCTTCATAGCTCAGCTCAAAGTTCACATCTTCAACAGCTGGGTCTTGGGGGAATATGTAAGGGATATTTATGTAGATCCTCGCCGGGCATTCCTTCGCCCACTTGACGAAGAGCTTGAATCCTTCTACTCCCAGAGCATTCAAAGCTGCATCGCACTCGGAAAACATCGTCGTCGTTCCATGCTTAACTGCCAAGCTTGAATACTCTGGGAGGGTCAAGTAAAAGTCCGGATGCGCATGAGCGTCGATGAAGCCGGGAACTGCATAAAGCCCTTTTGCGTCAAAAACTTCGTAAGCTTCAACTTTTTCACCCACAAGAGCTATCCTATCACCCTTAACTGCAATACTTCCTTCATAAATTTCTCCAGTTACAACATCCACAATGTTGCAGTTTTCAATTAGAAGATCCGCTTTTTCTCTTCCCATCGCAACACTTATCAGATTTCGATAAACTTGGGAGAGCTTGCTTCCGATCATGCCAACACCCTCCAGAAATTGCTGCGAAAAAATATAGAAATTTCGAATTTTTCAGAAATTCACTTTACAAACCTTTATAAATTATTAATTCTTAACTTTATGGATGATAGTCAAAACTGCCTGCGAGCTTTGCGCATGGAGCTGCGGAATGGATGTGGAAGTCGAAAAAGGAAGAATAACGAGAGTTAAGGGAATGAAAGAGCACCCCCTCAATTTTGGAAGACTTTGTCCAAAAGGAAGCGTTGCTCCCGATTACATCTACTCCAGAGAGAGGATCACGTATCCAATGGTTAAGGAGGGAAACAAGTGGAAGAAAGTCGACTGGGATTACGCTATGGAACTCGTGACCGAAAATTTGAAGGAGGTAAGAGAGGAAAACCCGAAGTACTTCGCCACGATAATCGGCATGCCAATCCTTCTTGGCGGTTCATCTACTGTGGGTTTCATAAGAAGGTTCATGGACGTTTACGGCACACCGAACTGCTTCTCTCCGGAAAGCATGTGCTACAGGCATCAGATCATAGGTTACATTCTCACCATCGGAAAGTTCAACGTAGCTGAGGTGGATAACGCTAATTGCATAATCGTCTGGGCTCACAATCCTCATGCTTCAAAACCTCCCTTAGCTTGGAGAATAGAGAAAGCCAAAGAAAGAGGGGCGAAGCTTATAGTGATTGATCCGAGAAAAACCAAGGTTGCGAAGATTGCCGACATACATGCCGCTGTTAGACCCGGCAGCGACATCTACTTAGCTTTAGGGTTGATGAAAGTTATCATTGAAGAAGAACTCTACGACAAAGAATTCGTCTCAAATTACTGCGTTGGCTTTGAAGAGTTGAAAAATCACGTAGCAAAGTATTCTTTAGAGGAAATATCGGAGAAAACCTGGGTTGATGCAGAAACGATTATCGAGATAGCAAGAACATTCGCAACAACGAAGCCGGCATGCATAGTTCAAGGGGTAAACGCCTTGGATCAGGTTCCGACCGGTGTGCAGAACTCAAGAAGTGTAGCTATCCTCCACGCTTTAACTGGGAACATCGACGTAAAAGGAGGATTCGTTAGAGCTGCAAGAGTTCACACAAGAAATCTCAGGCTCGTGGAAATGCTAAATGATGTCCCTCTCGGAATAAAGGAGCATCCCCTATTCTACCAAGTCTGGGAAACTCATCTTGGCGAAGGGCAGGGGATGTACCTATACGATGCTGTTCTCGAAGGAAAGCCGTATCCGATTAAAAGCATTTTTGTTGCCGGCTCAAATCCTGCTCTAACCTGGCCAAACTCGAATAAAGTCGTGGAGATGCTGAAGAAGGTGGAATTTCTGGCGGTTATGGATATGTTCATGACGGAAACAGCAAAATATGCAGATGTTTTCTTACCTGCCGCCTCTTTCCTCGAAAGGTACGAACTTGTCGACTACTACAGCGTGATATTCGGAATCCCCTACATGATGCTGAGGAAGAAAGTTATCGAGCCTCTCGGAGAAGCGAAAAGTGACGTCGAGTTCTGGCTTGAACTTGCAAAGAAGATGGGATTCAAGAATTACTTCCCATGGAAGAATGTTGAAGAAGTTCTGAATTACGTTTTAGAACCCACCGGCTACTCCTTCGAAGATCTGAACGAAAAATACCCTTCGGGAGTTTGGACTGGAGAAGTGAAGTACGAGGAGTACAAGAAGAGGGGATTCAAGACTCCAAGTAAAAAAGTGGAAATTTACTCGGAAACTCTGAAAAACCTTGGCTACGACCCGATTCCAACCCCAAAAGAGCCGAGCGAGAGTCCGTACAGCGAAAAAGTCAAAGAATACCCATTGATTTTAACAACCGGTGCAAGAGATGTCTACTACACCCACTCTCAAATGAGAAACGTGGAAAAGATGCGGAAAATTCTTCCGGAAGCTTACGTTGAGATAAATCCGAAGACGGCTGAGAAATTCGGAGTGAAAGATGGAGACAAGGTTATCGTCAGGACTGAGAGAGGAAGCATAGTCGTTAGAGCTAAGGTTACCGAGGACATAGCACCCGGAGTTATTAACATCCCTCACGGCTGGAGCGAAGGAAACGTGAATGTTCTAACTTCAAACAAACCCGGAGATCCAATTTCCGGATGTCCGGAGCTAAAAGCACTGCTCGCGAGGAAGGAATGATGTTCAAAGCGTTGATTTTCGATTTCGAAGGAACTCTCGTTAATTTCGCTTGGGATTTAGACAAGGCTGTGAAAGAGGCAAAGAGCGTTCTTGAAGAGAGGGGAGTTAAGATCGAGAGTGACAACTATGCCGAAATATACAACTTCGTAGCATCATTTTATCCATCCTTAATTTCTCTGATCGACCGAATATACGACAAATACGATTTACAGGCTCTTGAGAAGTGGAAGCTTAAGGAAGGTGTTAAGGAAGTTCTCGAAAAGATAGGAGTTAAAAAGGCGATAGTTTCCAACATAAGCAAAGACGTTTTGAGAGATGCGTTGGAGAGATTTCACATAGGCAGCTGCTTCGAAGTGGTTATAGGAAGAAAAGACGTCCCTCTTTTGAAGCCATCGCCAGTAGGGATATTCAAAGCAATTGAATCTCTTAAAACCAATAAAAAGGATGTTCTCTTCGTAGGGGACAGCAGATCAGATGTGGAAGCTTGTAAAAAAGCTGGAATTAAAATTGCTGTCTTGGAAGGAGAAAATAAACTTTCGGAGCTCGACGCTGATTACAAGTTGAACTCCTTTTCCGATATACTTTCCCTGCCCATCCAAGGTTTGTAAAGGTCGTTCTCCACCCCAAGAAGGTCGAGAGCTCTCCCCACCGTGTGATTTACGATGTCGTCCAAACTCCTCGGTTTCGAGTAAAAAGCCGGAACGGGAGGATAGATCACAGCTCCCAAATCCGAAAGCTTGGCGAGCATTCTCAAATGACCAGAGTGGAGCGGGGTCTCCCTCACAACGAGGACGAGTTTTCTTTTCTCTTTCAAAGTCACGTCCGCAGCCCTGATTATCAAGTTGTAACTGAAACTGTTCGCTATAGCTGAAGCAGTTTTGATCGAGCAAGGAATTACGATCATGCCGTCGTGCTTGAAACTTCCACTTGCGATCGGAGCCGTGAAATCCATGTAGTCGTAGCAGAAATCTGCCAATCCTTCAACGTAATCTACACTGTATTCCGTCTCTATCTCTATGTTCTCCTTAGCAGCAGGAGAAATTATGAGATGCGTTTCCACATCCGTCTTATTCAAGTATTCGAGGAGTCTTATTCCGTAAATCTGCCCAGATGCTCCGGTTAAAGCTACAACGATCCTCATTTCCCAAACGCCTCCTCAAACTCCTTCATCCTCAACTTGTATTTTTGAATTTTTCCCGTGGCAGTTCTCGGTAGCTCTTTAACGAAAACCCATTTTTCTGGAATTTCGAAACCTTTCAATCCCTGCTCCCTCAAAAAGTCCTTTACATCCTCCACAACATTTTTGTCGTATCCCTCCCTGAGAACCACGTAAGCTGCAACAACCTCAAGCTTCTTCTCGTTAAATCCCTGCACGACAGCGCATTCCTCTACCGCCGGATGCTTTAGTAAAGCGTTCTCAACTTTAACCGGAGAAACCCAGAGCCCTCTCGTTTTTATTAAGTCGTCGGCTCTTCCATAATATCTGTAAAATTTACCCTCTCTGACGAAGGTATCTCCCGTGTCGTACCATTCTCCAAGAAAGGTTTTCTTCGTTTTGTCGTGTTTTTCCCAGTAAAAAGCAGCCACTGAATCGCCCTTAATTAAAAGCTTTCCCGGAACGCCATCTTCAACAATTTCATTTCCCTCTTCGTCAACGAGCTTGACTTCCCACCCGGGCATAACGACTCCGGTGTAGCCGGGCTTAACTTTTCCCGGATAATGCCCAATGAAAGCATACAGAGCTTCAGTAGATCCTATA
>WAQS01000231.1 GCA_015520115.1 Ferroglobus sp. | reverse complement strand
TAGTGGAGGCGTACAAGCAAGAGGCGATGAAAAAAGCTCAGGCAAGGAACATGTTTCTATTCATGCTTGTCTTCTTCATCATAGCCTACGCGACTCTTCAAAATCAAATGCTCTGGGGAATTATAGCGGCGATAATGCTCTTCATGCTCGCAAGGTACATGATTCCGAGAGAGGAGAGAAACGTTCCCAAGCTGCTTGTCAACAACGCCGGAAAGGAGACGGCTCCTTTTGAAGATGCCACCGGCGCTCACGCTGGAGCTTTGTTCGGAGATGTCAGGCATGATCCGTTCCAGAGCGGAGGACTTGAAACTCCCGCTCACGAGAGAGTTGAGGCTGGGGCAATTCACAGAGCTCACAAGGGAGTTCTCTACATAGACGAGATAAACACCCTGACGATAGAGTCTCAGCAGAAGCTACTTACGGCAATGCAGGAAAAGAAGTTCCCGATTACTGGGCAGAGCGAAAGAAGCAGTGGAGCAATGGTTAGAACTGAGCCGGTTCCATGCGATTTCATTTTGGTCGCAGCTGGTAACTTAGATGCGCTCATGGGAATGCATCCGGCTTTGAGGAGCAGAATCAAGGGATACGGCTACGAGATTTACATGAACGACACAATGCCCGACACTCCGGAAAACAGGAGGAAGCTTGTGAGATTCGTTGCTCAGGAAGTGAGGAGAGACGGAAAGATTCCCCACTTTGACAAGTATGCGGTGGCTGAGATAATAAAGGAGGCTAAGAAGAGAGCCGGAAGGAGGGGGCATCTAACTTTAAGACTGAGAGAACTTGGAGGGCTTGTGAGGACTGCCGGAGATATTGCTCTAAGCGAAGGGGCAAGCGTCGTTAGAGCGGAGCATGTGTTAAGAGCTAAGAGGATCGCAAAGTCTGTTGAAGAGCAGCTTGCAGATAAGTACATAGAGAGGAGGAGAGATTACAAGCTGTTCGTCACGGAAGGAGCGGAAATTGGTAGAGTTAACGGATTGGCTGTGATAGGAGAATCAGCTGGCATCGTCCTTCCGATTATAGCCGAAGTCACTCCGGCTTTGAGCAAGGAAGAGGGTAGAGTTATCGCTACGGGAAGATTGCAGGAGATTGCTAAGGAAGCTGTCTGGAACGTTTCAGCGATAATTAAGAAGATTATGGGAAGGGACATCTCCAACTACGATGTTCACATACAGTTCGTTGGAACTTACGAGGGAGTGGAGGGAGATTCGGCAAGCATAAGCATAGCAACAGCGGTAATTTCGGCTCTTGAGAAAATTCCAGTGAGACAAGATATAGCGATGACGGGAAGCTTGTCCGTCAAAGGAGAAGTTCTGCCAGTTGGAGGTGTCACTCAGAAAATCGAAGCAGCTATTCAAGCCGGTTTGAAGAAGGTAATAATTCCGAAGGACAATCTTGACGATGTTCTGCTTGACGCTGAGCACGAGGGAAGGATAGAGATAATCCCGGTGACGAGGATAGAGGAAGTCTTAGAACACGCTTTACTTGATTCGAAAGAAAAAGATAAGCTACTCGAAAAGCTTTACGTTTCAGCTGAAGCTCTCTGAAAACTCTTTTAGTATTTTATTTAACTCCTTCCACTTTTCGAGCATTACCATGTGTCCGGAGTTGTTTATCACCGCCATTTTCGCATTTAACTTATCTCGCAGGTATTCCGAGTTCTCAACGGGAGTCATAACGTCGTCGCTTCCGACAGCAATTAGCACTTCGCAGTTAAATTTCAATCCGGCTTCGTAGTCTTGAGTGTAGTCGAATTTGTCGCAGATTTCGAAATCTTTGACAACTACATCTTTTCCGCAGCCGAGTATCATGTTTTTCACGAATTCTCTGTCTTTTTTCCCTTCGTAGCTTTTCGAAAACATCCAGCCGACGAGTTTTTCAACCATTCCCTCGAAGTTGTTTCTCAAACCTTCAAGGAGCTTTGGATTCACCTTAAGCTTGGCTCCGGTGGAGAGCAAAATGAGTCCTTTAACACCATTGCTTTTCGCCAAAGCTTGAGCAATTGCTCCACCCATCGAATGACCGACGACTATAACCTCTTTGTTGAGCTTCTCAATGACATCTTTCACGACCTTTGCGTAGTCCTCTACCGAGTTTATTTCGAAATCTTCGCTTTGCCCGTGATTCGGAAGGTCTATAGCAAAACCACCGACTTCTCTTAGCTGTTTCTTCCAGATCTCCGATGTGCATCCGGCTCCGTGTATAAAGAAAAAGTCTCCGTCCTTTTCACTTCTCAGAAAAATTTTCTTTCCGTTTACTTCAATCTCCATGTTCGAAGAAAGAATTTGGAAAATATAAGGTTACTCTTTTATCACAACGCTTCTGATGTGTTCGGGAATTTCTTCCTCACCTTCGTAACCTACAGCCTTATCAACGGCATGCCTTGTTATGTAGCCGGCGACATGCAAAAGAGTTTCGTTGTACTCCAAATCCTTGTCCATGCTTGCGGTGCAAGGATAGCTGTGGTGGGCTTCGGAAACTCTGTCCCAGAGCTCTCTCATTGTCGAAAAGCTGAACTCTCTTAGTCTTATCCCTACGAACCATGCACATCCGCATGGGTGACTCCTTAGAACTTCAACTTCCTCAATCTTCTTGTAGCCGTTCTCTTCGTTAATTTCTATTCTGAACTTGGGATACCCCATTGCCATTTCATCGAAAAATCTTCTTATAGTGGGCAGCTTTGTCTCGTACAGCGAACAAAACGGTTTAGGAGCTGCAAATTCCAACTTGAGATCTTCGCATTTTTCTTTCAGCTGCCTGACGAGTCCGGGAGTACCCCATCTTGGCTCTTCTATAGGGACTATCAGAGCTTTTATTCCAAATTCGCTGAGTTTTTCCGGCAAAGTAAGTAAAACGTCCGGATGCATGTTTATAGCCACAGCCAGATCTGCTTCTGGAAACTTCTTCGGCAGAAAATCTTCGGCATTTTCAATAAAATCAGGCATGTTCAACGGATCTATCATCGCGTAGGTCGCCAAGATGTTTTTGGAAAAGCTGTAAACTCCATCCTTACACTGAACGCAGCTGTCGATTCCGCAAGCTCCAAAGGACGGGCAGGAGTTTCGATAGTTCATGAGATTTGCTACAAATTTCTCCCCGAAGTTTCCGTGGTAGAGAACTATCAGTTTTAAGTCCGAAGAGAACTTCATGGAAGTAGAAAAGGGGAAAGAATAAAAAGAGTTTTCTAAAAAATTATGAGGGAACTTTTTCTTCCCAAGGCGGCAGCACTTTCACGAGTATGTAAAGGATTATGAACGGCACTGCCATTATCGCCATCGCTATGGAGGCACTTTCCGCTCCGAAAAGGGGCATTATGTAGTAGCTGAAACCTCTGAAGGTTTTCGAAAGTATCTGCCCCCCTATGACTACATTCCACCTCATTGCGAAAACTCCCACCAAGGTTAGAAGGGATGCGAGGGTGTACACCGGCACTCTCCTCTTGAGAGATTTGAAGCTCTTTGCCAGCACTATGAGAATCACTGGAACTATTGCGCCAAGCACCATTTGAACGATGACGAAGCTGAAGAATATCTTCTCGTTAATGAGCCTCACTATCGCTTCGAACCCTTCTTCTCTCGTGTAGAATATGTGACCGATTTCCATGAACTCCAAACCGAGGTCGAGGATGTAGGAGTAGAGCAGATAGCTGGCAAGCTTGTCTACACACTTCTCATCTGGCTTGCTTCCCCGTAGGTAGCTGCCCAAAACGTAGATGACAAGAACCAAAGCAATTCCGGAGACCATCGCTGAAAACAGGAAGATTATCGGCATCAATGGTGAGCTCCACCAAGGATTGGCTTTCACGCTTCCAAAGATGAATCCCACGTAGCCGTGGAGGAATGCCGCGGAAGGCAACCCTATGATCGTAATGACGTTCACGATCTTTTCGTCTCTTTTTACGGCTTGTTCGCTTACGTCGTAATCACCAAGAGTTAGAATTTTGTATATGATTCCTCTGAGTCCCTTTTTAGTCTTAGCCCACTCAACGATGTCTCTTCTGTAGTCGAAGTATATCTCTATCAGTAAGACCACGAGCAGATACCAAGCGTAAACGAAGCCGAACATTGCCATGGCTGAGGAGGTGTTGGGCGTGAACATAATTTCGAAAGCCCTTTCCGGATGCCCTAAGTGAGCTATGAGGGGTAGCGGTGCAGTGAGTAGGAAAGCGAGGGCTGTAAGAAGCGAAAGTCTGTAGGTTGGCTTCACTTCCTTCACGTTGAAAATTCTTTCGAGGGAAGCTACTATGAAAGCTCCAGCCACCAGTCCCGTGATGTATGGATATACCGCTATGAGTACGCTCCAGTAAATTTCGACCTCGTTTGGGTAGATGAATCCCTCTACAAGCTTTAAAGCCTCTTGAAGTATTTCGCTCATCACCTCACCTCCGAATCGATGCCTATGTAGAACACTCTTGGCTTCGTCCCTTGTTCTGGCTTGAGAACGGAAACGGGATTTTCCTCTATCAGTTTGAGGAGTCTCTCGTCATCAGCTCTTCCGAATCTTCTCGCTTGAGTCGGACACGCTAATACGCACGCTGGCAGCAAGCCCTTCGTTATTCTGTGGTAGCACCACGTACATTTGTCGGCAGTGCCTCTTCTGCTCTCTCTCGGACCGTCGAAGGGATACAAATATCGAGCTCCGTAGGGGCAGGCTTGGATGCAATATCTGCAGCCTATGCAGTACTTCTCGTCAACCAAAACCACTCCGTCTGGAGTTTTGTATGTCGCTCCAACCGGACAGACTTGAACGCACGGAGGCTCTTTACACTGATTGCAGAGCTTTGGAACGAAATAACTCTTCACGACTTCTTTCTCATCGTAGATTTCCGGGAAACCGTCAAAACC
>WAQS01000230.1 GCA_015520115.1 Ferroglobus sp. | reverse complement strand
TCCTCGCACAAGCTTCTAATATCCCTGTAGGTTGTCGTGATTATCGAGCTTTCCTCCTGATCCCTTTTAAGAACGTTCTGAACCTCCTCAATCACTATGATATGCTCCGGAACATCTCTCCTTTCCATTCAGTCTGTAGCACCTTATCTTCCACAAAAGAATTGAGAAAAAACAAACATAGCCCCGCGGGGATTCGAACCCCGGTCGCCGGCTCCAAAGGCCGGCAGGATTGACCGCTACCCTACGGGGCTTTTCAAAGTTCTACTTTCAGTGACTAAAAATAAAGTTTACCCTCCACTTTTATAAAAGCTCGTAGCGGCTAACTTCTCCAAAAAATAAACTTTTAAATACACTCTTCAGTATTACTCCATCATGAGTTTCTTCGAGGAGTATTTTGAATTCAGGAAATACAACACTGACGTTAGAACTGAGGTGTTAGCAGGTTTGACAACTTTCATGACCATGGCGTACATAATCTTCGTAAATCCAGCGATTTTGAGTGATGCAATAGGAAAGGAGGCAATTCCAAGCTTGGTAACCGCCACAGCCCTCTCCGCTGGTGTAGCAACGATTATCATGGGACTTTACGCCAAAAAACCCTTCGCCCTCGCTCCCGGGATGGGTTTAAATGCGTTCTTCGCCTATTCTGTCGTCCTCGGAATGGGTTATCCGTGGCAGGTCGCTTTGGCTGCGGTGTTCGTTGAGGGAATAATCTTCATTATACTCAGCGTAACGAAGTTTAGAACACTCGTAATAGACGCGATTCCAGTTTCGCAGAAGTATGCGATTGGTGCAGGAATTGGATTGTTTTTAACGCTTATAGGTATGAAAAACGCCGGAATAGTTGTAGGAAGCGAAGCGACTCTTGTCACTCTTGGAGTTGAGAACTTCGCTAAGCCGGAGTTTTGGATCGCAATGCTCGGGTTAGTTATAGCGGCTGGACTGATGGTTAGGAGAATTCCGGGAGCTTTGCTCATAGCGATCATCGTGGCTACAATCGTGGCTGTTGCTGTAGGAGTGGCTCCACCGCCGGAAAGTCTTTTCGCTCTACCGACTCTCGAACACACCCTTTTCAAAATGGATTTAGCTGGACTGATTAACTTCGGAGCGTTCGGAATAGTTTTCGCCTTCTTCATGGTGGACTTCTTCGACACTCTTGGAACAGTCGCTGGACTAAGCGCAAAAGCAGGATTCATGAGAGAGGACGGATCAATACCGGATAGCGAGAAAATTCTGCTTACCGATGCCATAGGAACGACCTTTGGAGCGGTCCTTGGGACTTCAACAGTAACAACCTACATAGAGAGCGCTGCCGGTATCGAGGAAGGTGGAAGAACTGGATTGACGGCGTTAGTTGTAGGAGTGCTCTTCCTAATCGTAGGACTTTTCGTCTCTCCGATAGCAGCGATTATCCCAGCAGCAGCCACCGCTCCAGCTTTGATCTTGGTCGGTTTTCTAATGTTAACGGTCGTGAGGGACATAGACTTCGACGACCTGACGGAAGCTATCCCAGCGTTTATAGCCCTCGTAACAATCCCCTACACATTCTCAATTGCCCACGGAATTGGTGCCGGATTTATCAGTTACGCAGTTCTGAAGCTCATAGCCGGAAGAGGAAGGGAAGTGCACTGGCTTCTGTACATTCTGGCAATAGTCTTCGCTATTTACTTCCTCTACGAGGGAGGACTGATCACCTTCTAAAATTTTTTATACAACTCTATCGGAATTTTTTTGCCGATGATGAATGATGGGCGAACTGAACGATGATGAATGGGGAGAGGCTGAGGCGGAATTAAAAAAGAGCTTGACGAAAATATCGATAATTCATTCTTCAATCGTGTTTTTCGCTGTGGTTTTCGTGGCAGCTAAACTTTCCGGATTGAACTATCTCGTTTCGATTGTTCTTGCTGCAATTCTTTCGATTGTCATAGCTCTTTTAAGAATTCGTTTGAATCGATGATTTTAGCCTGAAATACGTTCTCCATGTGTTTCAGCGCATATTCGTAATCGTAGTCGTTTAGGGCTGCGGTGCAATCTTTTATCACAACGACTTCGTAGCCCCTCAGAGCAGCATCTCCGGCTGTGTGGAGAACGCATATGTTCGTCAGAACTCCGGTGAGATACAATCTTTTTACCTCAAGTTCCCTCAGCGTCAGATCCAAATCCGTTCCGAAAAAAGCGGAGTACCTCCTCTTCTTAACTACGTAATCTTCTTCCCTAACTTCGAGCTCGTCTATTATCTCAGCACCTCTGCTTCCCGCTACGCAGTGGGCTGGCCAGATTTTGAATTCCACGTCGTCTTTTCTGTGCCAGTCCTGGGTGTAAATTACTGGCATCTTCTTTCTCCCCTCTTCGACAACTCTTCTCAGCGGTTCGAAAATGTTCTTTAAATGGTCTCCTCCGTAAAGAGCACCGTCTGGATAGCAGAAGTCCTTCTGCATGTCCACAACTATCAACGCAGACTTCATATGTGAAAATCCGAGTAATTCCATAAAAATTTATCGAACAATTGTTCGATTACAAAAACCTCATCTCTCTATCACATTCTCCTTGACAGCAATTCTCTCAAGCTCATCTCTAATCTCTTCAAGACTGTTCATCAAGTATTTCCAGAGATCTGGTTCAAGCTTCTCGTTTTTAGTTATCTCCTCTCTCAACTCCTTCAATCTGATCTTAAGCCTTCTGAAGACCTCCGTGTATTCCTCCTCTTTTTCGCTCCCGTACATTATGCTTGAAAGCCTGCCGAGGATTCCTCTGAGAATTCTTATCCTCTCCTCCGGATTCGATGAATAGTCGAAGTTTTCGAGAAGGTTGTATATCTGCTCCGAAAGAGAAGGCATGGATTTAGGTTGGGAGGGTGTTATAAAAGCGTTGTGTCACGGACAAACAACTATTCCTCTCGCCCACAAGCAATCTCCGCAGTTTGGGGAATTCCCAAAACAGTCCATTTCCGTCGAGAGGGAATAGTAGCATCCGTTCACGTGCTTGCAGTCCGTGCAAGAAGCGTAAAGGGAGTTCTCAACAACGTAGCGGAACTTCAGGTATTTATCCGAAGTCCATATGTCCTTCAAACTCGTCTCCCTAACATTCCCAAATGAAAAACTCTTGACGTCCACTTTTCTCCCGAAAATAAACTCAGCGTAGTCGTGAAGCAGCCGGTAGCAGGGACAAACTTCTCCATCCCATCTTATAACAGCGCTTCTCCTCTTTACGAAGTTACAGCTTCTCTCAGTTCTTACTCTGAACTCAGGAATCACGTATTTAGGACCTTTAAAGCATTTTTTAACAAGTTCGTCTGCCGGATTGTTCTCTTTGCATGGGCTGTAGATTATTGCGTCGCTCAACTCTTTAGAGGTCGGAACGAGATTCGAGACGATTATTTCAGCAACTCCGTACTTCCTAAGCTCCGGTAGCTTAGGCAACTCGGAAACGTTTTCCTTCGTCACAACAAACTCAACGCATATCGTCGGCTTATCCTTTCCGTACTTCTCCTTAGCGTTATCCAAGGCTATTATGGCTTCTAAAGCAGACTCCTCGTGACCTATTTCGCTCTTAGCTGGCGGAATGCAGTCAAGAGAAACGTAAACCCTGTCAACATTATTCTTTTTAACGATCTCCTCTGCCATTTCCTCAACCAGTATTCCGTTTGTTGAAAACGAAACTCTGAAGTTCTTAGCTAAATCCAGAAATTCGAGAAAGTTTGGGTGAACAGTCGGCTCACCTATGCCTCCAAAGAAAATCTCACTCAGCTCTGGAAATTTTTCAGCTTGAAAAATTATCTTTCTAAAGAGATCTTCATCCATAAACCCCTCTTTTTCACTCCATTCGTTTCTAAAACACATTTTGCAAGATAAATTGCAGTAGTTAGTTATCTCAACGTAAAGTCTCCTCAAATCGAGTTTTTTATCCAGAACGACGTATCCTGAGGGGATTTTTAAAAATACCATCAAAAGAATTTGCTTGAATAAACCATTAAGCTTTTCCCTAAAAGCTTCGAGGGATGTATACGACCGTGCATAACGAACATGTTAAATAATTAAAATTCCGAATACTACTATGGAGTACACTATTTTGAGGGTGGATTTGAGTAAGGACAAGATCTGGGAAGAGAAGGTAGGAGAAAAGGTAATAAAGAAGTATCTCGGTGGCAGAGGGCTGGGGGTTAAAATTCTGTACGAAGAAACCGAAGCTGGGATAGATCCCTTCGGTGAGGAGAACAGACTGATTTTCATGACAGGCTACGCAACCGGAACAGCTGTTCCTTTAAGCGGTAGATTTCACGTCATAACGAAGTCCCCCCTTACCGGCGGAATAGGTGACAGCAACTGCGGCGGACAATTTGGTCCGATGCTGAGGTTCGCTGGCTACGAAGGAATAGTTGTTCAGGGGGTAGCAGAAAACCCGGTTTACCTATACATTGAAGACGGTCATGCGGAGCTGAGGGATGCCTCTCACCTCTGGGGTAAGGGGACTTGGAGTACAGAAGACACTCTCAGAGAGGAACTCGGCAAGGACATTAACATCGTCAGCATAGGTCCGGCTGGGGAGAACAAAGTCATGCAGGCTGCGATCATCAACGACAAGCACAGAGCTGCTGGAAGGACTGGAGTAGGAGCTGTGATGGGTAGCAAAAAGCTGAAAGCAATAGTCGTTAGGAGAGGAAAGAGAAAACCAGAGGTTCACGACGAGGCAAAGTTAAAAGAGGCTGTGGAAAACGTCAGAAAAATCGTTAGAGAGAGTCCAGTGACTGGAG
>WAQS01000229.1 GCA_015520115.1 Ferroglobus sp. | reverse complement strand
GATAAAAGGAGGGGTTTTTCTCAGACCAATACTTCCGAACGTAAGCCTGAAAGACCACTTTAAATCCTTGGAAATAATAGCGGATTTCACAGACAGGGTAATCCTCGGAAATTTGAGGCTTAGCAAAGAGGTTAGGAGAAAGCTTGGAATAAAAGAGCTACCAAAGAAGTACTTTGAGATTAAAAGAAAGCTTGAAGACTACGCTAAGGACCTTGGATTAATCGTTTACAGATCTGCATGCTGCTCAAACGCTTACAGACATAGCATCATCTGCTGGAACAAGTGCTGGGAGAAGGGCTTTTGTTCATCTTGCCCCAACGCCTGCTGGGAAAAAGTTTAACTCGTACCACCCATGCCCGAAACTCGCTCTCTTCCCCACGTGACTTAGATAACAAAAAGCCATCAATTTTCTAATTTTGCTGTTCAGCTTTCCGGAATACTGGATTCTTCCGATTAAAAACTCCTCTTCCCGTCCCTTGTAAATAAAACTCCTCTTGGAAAGCTCAGCCTTCCTCGTTTTCACCTTTTCAGCTTTTTTGAGAATTCTCTCAACGTTCATCTCAGGTTCGCTGAGAAGGTACTGATATCTCACGGCTGAATACTTTCTCATCATAGCTTTAACAACATCCTCAAAACTCGGCTCGGCAACAAGCGAGTTCTCCCTCAAAATTCTAAATGGAGTGAGAAACCTGAATTCGAAAATTTCCGGGACCTCGACGTTTAAATGGGAATCCCTAATCCATAGAGATGCGTTGGAATGTTTTCCGTCGTAAATAATCTCCGATTTTCCGTTGAAGGGATTCTCCACTGCAACGCTCTTCAGCCTAAGCCTGCTTCTTTCTTTTTTAAACCCCAAACCGTAGGAGCACATTCTTTTGACAGCTTCTATCAACTCGCTTTCAAAGTTCACAGCCTCGCCGAAAAGCACTACAGAAAAGCTCAAGTTCTCTCCTCTCTCGTAGATCTGTTTTTCTTCCAGCGGTGGTTTTATCGTGTAAGGTTTCGTGTAACCCTCTATTTTTCTCAAAACTATTCCTTTGGATCTCGATCGAAAGAGGAAGCCGAAGGGACATTGGAATATCAGATCACAAGCGTTGCAATCTCTATTGCAGTTAACGAGTCTCTTTAGATGGAGTCCTATAGCTCCTCTTATGATATTACCCTTCCATCTTGGTAGCTTAGAAGCTCCTTCAAATTCCAATTCGAAGCGGTAAAGCCTCGCCACCCTCATATCAACTCAGCTATTTCACTTGCTTTAACCTTAAGCGGCTTTCTTGAGACTACTTCAATCAACCCAATTCTCTCAAGCTCGTATATGTGCCTTCTCACGGTCGTTACATCTTTTCCAAGCACTTCAGCAAGTTTCATCGCTTCCATCTCTTTATTCTTCACAGCTTCGACAAGCTTCAACTTCTCCCCACTTAGCTTCGATAATATTCTCGGAAGCGTAAAAATTCCTTTCGGCAGTTCGACAACTCCGGAGAAGTCTTCCAATTCGATTTCGACCTTCGCATCTTTATCCGCTATCGTGAGGGCTGAGAACACCATCAGCGATAAAACTCGCATGCCGCCGCTCAAGTTCACGATGATCCTATGGTTATCGAGCTCTTTTAGCACTTTCAGAATTCTGGCAACCCCTGAAACGAAGTTTTTCGGGTTTATCTCCATCAACTCCACGCTGACGTTTGAATAACTCGTTGACACGAATCTTTTCACGAGTTCGTAAGCCCTTTCAACTTTCTCCACTGCTCCTGTTGTTAGTAAAATCACCCTATCTCCGTCTTTTATTTCATTCCTCAGAATAGCTCTGTAGCAAAATTTTTCGTCGAAGCCAAAAGTGACAATGAGTGCAGTTTTCATACACCCTACTATACAAAAATGAAGTATATATCTCTTTTGTACGTGTTGAGGTATCGGAAATGTTTATATAGTGGTCTATTACAATTTTTCACATGGATATGGATTATGTGAGTGAGATTATTGAGTCTAAAGAGGTAACTAATTTTGGAAGATACCTCGCGCTGCTTATAGAGGAAGAATACGCCTACGAAATCATTGATCAAATCGGGAAAGCAAAAAATGTAGAGGAATTTATTGATGGAGTATGGAAGGCTTTGCGCTTGGCTAAAAAGCTTGAGAGTAAGTGTGCAGAATATAGTAAGCTTGTTCCATCAAACGAGAATGTAAAGCAAGTTTTGGCTCTTGTGGAAAAGGATCAAAAAGCTCTAAAGTTTTTGAGCAGGTATTTAGGTTCCCTAGCATTCACAACCTGGAACGAGGTTGAGAGAGCTAAGATTGATTGCGAAAAAAGACGTGGGGGTGAAAAGTAATGTTCGTTCGGTTTTCTGGCAGGTTGTTAATAAATGTAGCGTCTCTGAACACTCAGGGCGCTTCTGGGACGAATTTTATAGAGATAACTAAGGTTCCAGTGGTCTTGGAGAGGAACGG
>WAQS01000228.1 GCA_015520115.1 Ferroglobus sp. | reverse complement strand
TTTATCTCTATATCCCCTTCAGGATGCAATTCAAGATTCATGAAGACCAACGTTGCGACTTCCAATCCGCCCACGATAGCTTCCAAGCAAGGTCCGGCATTTCCTCCCCCAGCCCAAGGCTCTTCTTTATACACTATCTCCTCTTTTCTTACTCCGAGCTCGTTTAAAAGTTCCGTGCAGTAAGCTACTGTCTCGTTCTTCCAGTAAACCTCCTTTCCGGGATAATTGAAAGCGTGATGGGCCATCATTTCGAAAAGCGTGAGATGCCTACCAGTTCTTCCAATACTGTCAAGATCTTCCATCCTTATGCACGGCTGGGATATCGTGAGGGGATTAGCCGGAGGAGGGACCAAGCCAGAGGTTACAAAAGGTTGAAAGTCGGCTATACTTGCTATGGTCAAGTATATGTCGTCCCTCCACCTTGCAACAACCGGATACCTCTCAATTCTTTCGTGTCCTCTTTTCTCAAAGAACGAGAGGTAGTACTCTCTCATCTCGTCGAGGCTCATTTTTTTCTTGAAAATTGGATTACCTATGAACGTGTAACTTCCACAAGGTGGATCACCACAAATTTCCCTGCTCTCATCAGCAGTCCAGAAATACTTGCCGCATGAAGGACACTTCTTTCTGACGAATCCGTTCTCCTTGAGGAACGTTATGTCCAAATACTCCCTCTCCAAGCTCATCGGATTTTTAAATTTCCGCAAAAAATATAACAGTTTCGTAACAACAGCAGCGACCCGTAATTTTTACTTCTCGAGAAATATTTTCAACCGATTTTTATGATGTCCAAAGGAACGATAAGGAAGCTAAATCTTTATCCTCTCTGAGTTGCATCCTGCCTCGCACAGCCTCTGGAAGCGGGTAAAGATGACGAACGTAACGATCATCGAAGCCCAATGAATGAAAATATCTTCGGAGAACTTGGACATAGATTTCGAGCATGAGAAATGTGGGGAAAGTGGCAAAGTTAATAAATCTTAATAGATTTCAAGCATCTGCATGATCTCATGCGTTGTGTAAACTTTAACAGCGTTCTGCTCCTTCAGCTTCTTATCGTTCGTCCAAATTGCGCAGTTCAATTTTAACGCTAGTGCGAAGTAAGGAATGTCGTCGGGGTCTGGAGAAATTTTCTCGGCTTCGTCGTATTTATCCTCGAATTCCTCAAACGGAATTACCTCTATCTGCTCTTCCAGAAAATTCAGAACAACATCTAATTCTTCTTGAGAAAGTTTAGTTTTTTCAAGTATTTCATCAAGATGCTCACGAATCTCGACGAACAGATACTCCGGAGCTACAAAACGAAATTTTCCCAAAATCTTGTTTGTTACAAAAACTCTAAACGTTCACCTCCGGCTATAAGGGCGGCAAATAACACATTAGCGTCTGTCACCAGCAACATGCTTCTTAAACCTCTCAGCAATCGATTTACTGATTTTCTCGCCGAGTTCTAAAGCATCTTCTTCAGTCATCTTGCTCTTGGATATTATTCTCCCGATCTCAGTCAAATTTTGGATTTCCCTTTCGATCATTCTCCTTATCGCCGGTGACCAATCAACTCCAAATTTTTCCATCTTCCTCTTCAAGTCTTCGGGAATTTTAATTTTTAATTCAGCCATAAATATTACAACACTTACATGGGTTATATCTCTTACCGTACTTTTGGAATTATGATGACGTCCAAACATCCTTTGTGAGGAGAGCTGCGAAAAATTCTCTCAGAAATTTATTCGGTACGGAGAAAAAGAGAACAAAAAGAAATATCGCGTTTTCTTGGACATAGACGCTGAAAAAACGAGCTTGTTGTCGTGAAAGCTCACACGACAAGGAGTTATTTGATCGCTCGCTCTTTCATCAAACAAGTTCTTAATTTATTGCAAAAACAAACCTAAGTTTCTGATCGACAAAACTTCTTGACCGAAAAAGCATTGGAAAGATCTAACCTTGGAATTTAAACACAAAACTTTTTCAGGAAAAGAAGATTGGTCGAAACAGCATTAAGCTTTTTCACTGAGAGAATTAAGATTTTCTCCTGCTCGATAACTGCTAAAAAGTTAGCTAAAAACCGGAATTTGTTTCGTAAACCGTTCATGCTCTATTGCAATCATTTAAGGTGGTTGAGTTGACAGAACTGATCTTTGAAGCGAAAGTTTTAAATTGATGATTTCGTCGGGGTCATAAGATGAAAATAATTAGATGTCCGTCTTGCGGGGAAGAAATCGAATTAAAAGACCTTTACGAAGGAATGGAAGTAAACTGCAGCCTCTGCGGAATTACTCTGCTTTACGAAGAGGGCAAGTTCATACTCTTAGACACGAACGAAGAATTCGATCCTGAGGACTTGCAGGAGGATTTCGAGGAAGAAGAGGACTTCGAAGAGGAAGAGTTCGAGGAAGAGGAGGAAGAGTACGATTACGACTACGACGAATACTGAAAAATTTTTAAAAATTTTTACTTTTTCAGCTTCATGAAACTTCTTGCTCTGGTTGGAAGTAAGAGGTACGGAAACAGCATTTTTTCTTCCAAGTACATCGCTAAAAAAATTGGGGCAGAGCTTGAGATAGTCAACTTAGCCAATTCGAAAATAGAACCATGCAAAGCCTGCTACGCTTGCCTTTTCGGAGAGGAGTGCAAAATAGAGGACGACGTTTACGGAATTCTTGGGAAAATAGAGGAAAGCGACGCTATACTAATTTCCTCTCCAGTTTACTGGCTCGACGCAACCGGAAAGGTAAAGCTCTTCCTCGACAGGTGCTTTATGGCTTATCCGTACCTTGAGAAGTTCAAAGATAAGAAGGGAGCTGTCGTCTACTTCTACGGATTCGAAGAGCTTAGAGGTTGGGCATCCACGACATACAACCTCTTGCTTAGGTGCATGGGAATCGAACCTCTCATAGTGGCTCCGGTTCACTCACCTCTCCCCGGAGAAGTCTTCGAGAAAGTCGAAATCCTTGACAAAGTTGCCGAAGCTATAAAAAGCGGAGAGAAGTTCGTTTTCAACGGACAATGCCCCGTTTGCCTGAGCGAAAGCTTCAGATACACTTCAGCTTTTGAATGTGCGATCTGCGGTTCAAAGCTGAACGAGAAGCTTGAAGTGGTCGAGAAGGGAGAGAGGTTAAGCTACAAGTGGATGATAGAGCATTACGAAGAGCTTAAACGCTTCAAGGAA
>WAQS01000227.1 GCA_015520115.1 Ferroglobus sp. | reverse complement strand
GTGCCTTTGAAGAGTACACAACATCTAAAAACTTATTATCCTCCCTATCCCTGCACAGGTTGAATTGCTCTTGGGGATCTACAATTTTAGATTTTTTTCCAAGAGCACGTAAAACTCTAAAAGAGTTTCAACAGGATAGAATTCAGCCAACTTTGTTATAAGAATTCGGAAATACTCGTCTAAAATTTCCCTGCTAACATAATTTTGAACTTTGTCCTCGACAAGAAGAGATATCAGCTTGTAGGATCCTCTTTTTTTCGAAATCAACGCTGCCACAATTACTGATGTGTCAATTACAACTTTTTCCACTCTTCTCTAGCCTCCTTCACGAGTTTAACTACCTCCTCGTCCGGCAATAATTTGTTTTCTCTGTCCAGTCTCTCTCTATTTTCGTTAACTTTCTCTAAGATCTTTCTTTCATCAACCTTTTTTATCAGAAGGTATTCACCTATCTTCCAGACAATCACTTTTTCGTTTGGGTCTATTACTTTTCCAGCTTCGATTATTTGCGCTTCCATACGGTAAAATACATTTTTCGAGAGTTATAAACTTATGCCTTAACTTTCCGCCGACATTAGCTGATAGACTAGAGGAGTCTAACTATACATACAAGTTCGTGAAGGTTTCGTTCGTGCGGAAGTGAAGACTTCACCCTTATGCACCCGATTGACAACCGTTGGGAGTTTCCTTCGTGCATATCGTTTTTAGAATAACTAAAAAACCGTCCTAACATAATCCCAAACTTAACTGCCGATAGAGAGTAAAAAGATTAAACGACGTTCTTTTGGTGTCTCTGCAGTCCTTACATCGATAGATTTTGAGAGCTTTATTTTCGTTGGGCTCAAAGGGGATCATCTCAAGCTTGGAGCTTTAACAGTTGTAACATCTGAGGGAAGTGTCGTTTATCTCACTCCTCATTGTTCTCGTCCTGCCAATCCATCTTCTGTTCCAAAGGTTTACCGTTTTTGCTCACTTTCTCCTTCAACAGCTCAACAAAAAAGACGAAAGCTAAGACATTCGAGGATTCTCTATTCCATACAATATTCAGGAAGGCTATCAAGCAATTCCCGAAGTTTTTCTTTTCTTTGCTTGTTGTTCACTACAACCCTCCCAACCAGACTTAACATGTAATTAATCGGAAAGAAAAAAGCTTACGTCTTTACACCACACTCTAAAAATTATGGTAGGGATTAGAACTCAAAAAAGTGCCCGGACCCGGATTTGAACCGGGGACTACGCGGTCTTCAGCCGCGCGCTCTCCCAGGCTGAGCTACCCGGGCACGGTCTGATTAATACTATCCATGCTCCCCGGATATTTTTAATTTTTGGTTGAGAGGAAAGCTTAAAAGGGTTGGGGAAGTCTGATTTCTATGGAATTTTTGAAAGAAAATGCAGAGTACTTCGAGAGGAAAGCTTTCGAGGCGATTAAAGAGAAACCGAAGTTTGTCCTGTTTTTTGCTGAGCAAGCACTTCAACTTTACGTAAAATATATTCTGGCTAAAGAACTTGACGATTATCCGAAAACGCATAATCTAAGAATCCTTTTCCAGAAACTCGCAAAAATTGACGCTAAAGCTGAGAAATTCTACGATGAGAATGCGGATATTTTTGACTTGCTTGAGGAAGCTTACATCACAGCAAGATACCTCGACAAAGAGTACAGCGTAAAGAGTGCTGAAAAAGCGTTGGCTTTACTGGAAAAATTTAAGGAGGAGTTCAAAAGATGGTTAGCTTAATCGACATTCAAATCGAAATCGTAAGGAAGTTCAAAGAGATGAGGAGGGAGTATCTAAAGTACGCTAAAATGATAAAGGAAGTAGCTGAGCAGCATTTCTCCAACCTTGTTGCTGTGTACGTTTTCGGTAGTGTTGTGAAGGGAAAAGAGCACGCTATGAGCGATGTGGATGTAGCTGTTGTTTTGGAAAAGCCGGCGAGGGAAGAAGAGAGAGTCGCTTTCTATCGGAAAGTGAGAGAAAAAATAGGAAAACTGCATCCGTTTGAGATTCACGTACTCTCGATAGATGAGTGGGAAAACTGGTACAGAAAATTCGTTAAAGACGAGTTCGTTACAGTTAAATAACCCAATACTCAGCAATTTCCATGAAGCTAAGGGTCGCTCACACTCCCGATGCGGATGACGCTTTCATGTTTTATGCGATGATTAGCGGAAAAGTTCCGCTCCCTTTTGAAATTGAACACATCATCATGGACATCGAAGCGCTAAATGAGCTTGCTTTTAAAGGGAATTTGGACGTCACAGCACTATCCGTTCACGCTTACGCTTATCTCAGCGACAAATACAGAATCCTCTCGGCTGGTGCGAGCGTTGGTGATGGGTACGGACCGATAGTTGTGGCTAAGAAAAAAATCGATCTGGAGGGGAAAAAGATAGCAATTCCCGGGAAGTACACCACCGCCTATTTATACTTGAAACTTGCCATCGAGAATTTCAAGCCCGTTGAGATGCGCTTTGATGAGATCATGGATGCTGTTAAAAAGGGGGATGTAGACGCTGGATTGCTAATACACGAGGGGCAGATAACTTACAAAAAACTTGGCTTGGTTAAAATTCTCGATCTGTGGGAGTGGTGGAAGGAACTAACGAATTTGCCAATGCCCCTTGGGGTGAACGTGATCTCGCGAGGAATTGATGAGAAAATTCAGAGGGAGTTTTTGAAAGCAATGAAGCTCAGCATAGAATACGCGCTGAAAAACAGCGAAGAAGCCGCGAGATACGCTATGAAGTATTCGAGGGGGATGAGCTTCGAGGAAACTTTAAGATTTGCGAGGATGTACGTTAACGAGTACACTTACGAGATGCCAAAGTCTGTTTTAAAAGCTATTGAAAAACTCTTCGAGATGGGAGAAGAAAGAGGTTTCTTTAAAAAACCCGAGCTTGATGTGCTATTTTAGCAGACTTTTGATCTCTTCAATTACCTTCTCAGCCTCTCCGCTCTCAACGTTCCTACCTTCTCTAATGAGTCTGTTCAACTCGCCTTTTATATCTTGAACCTTTGTTTTTTCTATTATCACTGGCACAGGTCTCGTCACGGCTCCTCTAACAAGGCTCTCCCCGTTTATCGGTGTAGCTATTACAGCTCCGACTTCTTCTCCTTCAAGCTTTATCGAGTAAACTATATCTCCCAAATCCGTCTCTCCTTTCTTTTCAACCTCATACTCCACTTCAGCCTCAGCTATTTCTTCTGCTCGGCTAACAACTTCACTCAATAACTCTTTGATCTCTTCATCTGGAATCCTTCGAAAAGCCTCCACTTCAAGCGTTTCGAGATTCCACTTTATTTCTCCTTCCGCAACATCGTAATCGACTCTTACCCTCACCACGTCTCCTTTATCGAGCTTGAGTTTGTTTACAAACAACTCGTAAAGTAACCTGTTAAGCTCAGCAGCAGCTCTCGCAACTTCCCGGCTTTCTACCTCCTCCCTTTTTATCATATCTCTCAGCTGAGCGAAAAGAGTTCTCCTTATTTTATCCGCATACGCCCCGGCTATAACCAAACCGCTGCTGAGCTTCATAGTATTATATAGGTCGCAAAAAATAAAAACTTTTTGAAGGCAAATAATTTATAGCTCTACTTTAAGGTTTGAGCATGAAGCTTGTGACATGCGGACTACCTTACGCTAACGGAAAAGCCCACATCGGTCATTTGAGAACGTATATACCGGCTGACGTCTACGTGAGGTATTTAAGGCTCAAGGGAGAGGATGTGGTCTTTGTTTGTGGAAGCGACTCTCACGGAACGCCGATTGTCGTTAACGCCGAACAGCAAGGTTTAAAACCGAAAGAACTTGTTGACATTTATCATGAACACTTTCAGGAAATTTTCAGAAATTTGAAGATTGAATTCGACTTTTACGGAAGAACCGACAGCGATTACCACCACGAAAGAACGAGGGAGATTGTAAAGAAGATGATAGAGAAGGGATACGTTTACCCTAAGGAAATCGAACTCGCATATTGTCCTAACTGCGAAAGATTCCTGCCGGACAGATACGTGGAGGGAATTTGTCCGTACTGCGGAGCTGAAGCGAGAGGAGATGAATGCGATCAGGGTTGTGGAAGACACTTAGAGCCAGGAGAGATTTTGAAGCCAAGATGCAAGATTTGCGGAACTCCAGCGGTTTTCAGAAAGCAGAAACATTATTTCTTCAAGTTGAGTGCATTTAAAGACTTTCTCGAGGATTACCTTGAAAAGCTGAAGGGTACTGAAAACGCCTTAAACTACGCTAAAGAATGGGTTAGGAAGGAGTTGAAGGACTGGTGTATCACGAGAAATCTTGAGTGGGGTGTGAAGTTCCCGGGAGAGGAGGATTTGGTCGTTTACGTGTGGGTTGACGCTCCGATTGGCTACATAAGCTTCACGGAGAAAGCTTGCGAAAAACTTGGAAAGGACTGGAGAGAGATCTGGATTGAAGGGAAGGCTGAGATAATCCACTTCATCGGCTTGGATATTGTTTATCACCACTGCATTTTCTGGCCAGCCATGCTTAAAGCAGCCGACTACGCCTTGCCTTCGGCTGTTGTTGCGAGCGGGATGGTGAAAGTGGAGGGAAAGACGTTTTCGAAGAGCAGAGGCTACGTTGTGTGGGTTGACGAGGATTATTTGAACGAAGGTTTCAATCCGGACTGTTTGAGATACTACGTTGTAAACTACACGTCCCATCAGAAGGACTTGAACTTCTCTTGGGAGGTTTACAAGGAGAAGGTGAATAACGAACTCATAGCAACCCTCGGCAACTTCATCTACAGGGTTCTTCACTTCGCTTGGAGGAACTTTGGAGAGGTTAAGATGAACGTTGATGGGGAAGTTGTTGAGCAGATAAGGCTTGCGATGGAAAAAATCGAGGAGGCTATTGAAAAGTGGGAATTCAAAGAAGCAAGCGACGCTTTTATGGAGCTTGCATCCTACGGAAACGTTTACTTCCAGAACTCGCAACCTTGGGAGTTGATAAAGAACGATCCAGAGTCTGCTGAACGAGCGGTGGCTTCATGCTTGGCTTTGGTAAGAGCTTTGGCGATTCTCGCCTATCCGGTTCTCCCGTCAACTATGGAAAAAATCGGAAAGCTTATAGGGTTGGATGTGAGAAAAGCCAAACTTGAGGATGCGCTGAAGATCCCGGATAAAATTAAAGTGGAAAAGCCCTTCGTTCCTTTCGAAAAAATTGAAGACGAAAAAATAGCGAAAATGGAGAAAAAACTTAAGGAAAGGATAGAGAAGGCTGAGAAGGGTGTTGAGGAGAGGGAGCTTGTTACCATAGAAGAATTCGGGAGGCTTGACATAAGGATCGGGAGGATAATCGAAGCTGAGAAAATAAAGGGTAGTAAAAAGCTGTTAAAGCTGAGAATAGACTTGGGAGGAGAAATTAAACAGGCTGTTGCTGGAATTGCCGAAAACTATAGTGAGGAAGAGCTGAAAGGAAAACTCGTCGTCGTTCTGGCGAACATAAAACCTGCCAAAATAAGAGGAGTTGATAGCGAAGTTATGGTTTTAGCAGCCGATGTAGATGGAAGAGCTATACTCCTAACTCCGGAGAAAGAAGTGCCGGTTGGAGTGAAAGTCAGATGAAAATCTCGGCAACAATAGATGAGTTCGTTGAGTGGCTTAAAGAAAGGGGCTACGACGAAAGGCTGGGGGAAGATGGGATAAATGCGCTGAAAAAACTCGGTTTTTCTTCTCTTCTTTTCAACAACAGTCCCCTTCTGCTATCTTTCATTTTTTCCAAGCTCGGTGCCCCATCGGAAAGGATAAACGAAAGGATAAGATTCGAGATCGCAAAAAGAGTAAGTTACGTTTTCGCCGAAAGAGATCGAATTGAAATTGAAATAAAACGATTTATCGTAGACGAAAAATAATATATCTTCAGCTTTCAAATTATTTTTCCGTGGAAGCGAAGCTTGAACTTTTCAGAGTCAGGCAGAGTAGGGAGGAAGTGGTCGACAGAAAGGGCGAAAAAGTAGTAATTAGAGAGTACAATCACGGGGAAGATTTTGAAAAACTCGTTCACATGTACGAGACGTTCTCTCCAGAAAACAGATGTTTGGGTTTGCCACCGACAACAAGAAAAGCAATAGAAGCTTGGGTGGGTTTTCTCGCCAAAAGGGGGTACAACATTGTAGCCGAAAAGGACGGAAAAATTATTGGTCACGCAGCGGTTATTCCAACCGAAGATGGAAAGAATGTTGACCTGACGATTTTCGTTCATCAGGATTACCAAGACAGAGGAATAGGTCAGGAGCTTTTGAAAAGGATAATCGAAATATGCAGAAAAAACGGGTTTGAGGGGATAATGCTTGTAACGGAGAGAACGAACAGGAGGGCGATACACGTTTACAAAAAATTCGGTTTTGAAGTTGTAAACCCGGAGTTCGAGTACGACATGTATCTCGATCTCAGAAAAACCCGCTCTTGAGATCTTCAGGAAATTTAACGTGTTTTTCTTCCATTACTTGCGGAACCAACTCATCTGAAAAGTCGTTACATTACCTCTGTTATGAAGTTTATCTCATTTAGCTCTCTAAACTTGCTCACGTCGTAATTTAGCTTCTTCGCTATGCTTTCAATCTCGAATCTGTGTAACTCGTTATCCGTGATAATAATTTGCTATTCAGACATCATCAACGACATAAAATCGTGCGAGAAGTCGAGCGAGATTTTCATTTGCCATCACTACACACATTAGCACAACTAATATACGTTTTTTCAAAGCTCCTCCGTAAAGCTTTTACTCTTTTCTTGAGCTATAGACTCTCATGCGAAAAGTATCAGTATACGACACAACGCTCAGAGATGGTGAACAAACTCCCGGGATTTCCTTTCCGCTAAATTACAAAATTCAGATAGCAAAACAGCTGGATAAGCTTGGTGTGGATTACATAGAAGCTGGTTTTCCTGCTGCAACTAAGGGTGAGTTTGAGGCTGTGAAAGAAATTGCGAAGCTTGGGTTAAGTTCTAAGATAAGCGCTTTAGCGAGGCTCGTTAAAGAGGATATAGATGTGGCGATGAAGACTGATGTTGATATGATCCACATCTTCGTTCCTACATCTAAGATTCAGGTCGAGCACACGATAAAGAAAGATAGAGAGGAAATAATTGAAGAGGCAGTTAAGTACGTTGAGTACATAAAAGATCACGGTTTCGAATGCATGTTTTCGGCAATGGATGCTACAAGGACTGAAGTCGACTACCTCAAGAGGATTTACAAAGCTGTAGAGGATGCTGGAGTGGACATAATAAATGTTCCGGACACCGTTGGCGTGGCAACGCCTTTCAGCATGTATGAACTGATAAAAGAGCTTAAAGATCATTTGAAGGTTCCGGTTGATGTCCACTGCCACAACGATTTTGGATTAGCCACAGCCAACACCTATGCGGCTGTAAAAGCTGGAGCGGATGAGGTGCAAGTGACGGTGAACGGAATTGGGGAAAGAGCCGGAAACGCTTGCTTAGCTGAGGTGGTTATGGCTTTACATGCTTTGGACGGGGTTAAGACGAATATAAAAACAGAGTACCTTGTGGAAACTTCAAGACTCGTGGAAAGGCTGTCGGGAATAAAGCTCCCTCCGAACACTCCGATAGTTGGAGAAAACGCTTTCGCTCATGAAAGCGGAATTCACGCCCACGGAGTTTTAAAGCACGCAGCCACTTTCGAGCCGGGAGTAATAACTCCGGAGATGGTTGGACATAGAAGGAGGATAGTCATAGGGAAGCACGCTGGAAGGCATCAGATAAAGAAGATTCTGGAGGATGCTGGATACTCTGTGGATGAGGAAACTTTAACGAAGATAACCGAGAAGATCAAGGAGATAGGGGATAGAGGGAAGAAGGTGACGGATCTTGATGTTATAACTATAGCTGAGGTGATAATGGGAGAGCTGAGTAAAGAGGAGAGAGTGATAAACATAGACGAAGCTACGATTTTAACCGGAAACAAGATAACTCCTACAGCTGTGATAAATGCGATAGTGGAGGGTGAGAAGAAGGTAACTTCAGCTATAGGAGTTGGGCCTGTTGATGCGGCTTTGAAAGCTGTGGCTGAGCTTGTTGGAGAGGATGTAAAGATCACCGAGTTCAAGATGGATGCGATAAGCGGAGGGAGCGATGCGATAGCCGAAGTTTACGTGACGGTTGAGGATAAGGAAGGCAGAAGCTTCACAGCCAAGGGTGCGAGCACAGACATAGTCATGGCGAGCATTGAGGCTGTGATAAGTGCCGTGAACTACCTTCTGAGAATGAGGAGAAAGAATGTTTGAATTAGTTGATTCTCATTGCCACATCGATTTCAACACCTTCAACGGAGATAGGAAGGAAGTTATTCTCAGGGCTCTGAGGGAAGGAGTGATCTCCATAATAAACTCAGGATACGACTACAAATCGAACGAAAGGACTTTGAGAGTTTCTGAAAGCTTTGAAGAGGTTTACGCAACTCTTGGTTTGAGTCCGAACAGAATCCACATCGACGATTACAGAATCGTCGTCGATCAGATAAGGGACAACGTGGATAGAATCGTGGGAATTGGGGAAGTTGGTTTAGATTTGTTAAAAGCTAAGGCAAGTTTGGAGGAACAGAAAGAAATCTTTAAACGCTTTCTCTCGTTAGCTGAAGAGTTAAACAAGCCGATCGTAATTCATGCGAGAAAAGCTGAAAGTTTGGCTTTCGACATGGTTAAGAACTACGATGTCGTTGCTGTGTTCCACTGCTACAGCGGGAGTGAAGCTGTAATGAAAAATATTGAAGACGCTGGTCATTACATTTCCCTTTCTACCCTCGTATGCTTTTCGGAGAAACACAAAAAGCTTGCAGAGAAGGTGGATTTGGATTACTTGCTCCTTGAAACGGACAGCCCTTTCCTTTCGCCTTTCAGGGGAAGAAACGAACCAAAAAACGTAATCTACGCAGCTAAGGCTGTTGCTGAAGCGAAAGGCTTAGAGCTGGCTGACGTGGCAGATGCAACAACGAGAAATGCGCAAAAAATTTTTAAGATTTGATGTAAAATAATTCTAACTACTACGGTGGTCGTCGATGGCAATTAAGCGAAAGATTGGCATTCAAAGAATTAAAGAGTACCTCTCGGCAAGGAAGGAAGGGAGGAAGAAAATAGGCGTTCTTGTTGACGGACCGAACATGCTCAGAAAGGAGTTTAACCTGAATCTTAAGGAGATAAGGGAGATTCTCGATAGCTACGGGGATGTTAAAATTGCGAAGGTTTTCATAAACCAATATGCCGGGGAGAAACTCGTTGAGGCTATAGAAAACCAAGGTTTTGAGCCGGTCGTCACCTCTGGAGATGTGGACGTTAAGATGGCGGTGGAGGCTATGGAGATCATATACAACGACTCGATCGACGTTCTCGCTCTCGTTACAAGGGATGCGGATTTCAAGGCAGTCCTTCAAAAAGCGATGGAGAAGGGAAAAGAAACGATAATAATAGGGGCAGAGCCGGGGTTTTCAGCAGCTCTGAAAAATGCTGCCGACATCGCTATATGCTTGAATGAGGAGGAGGAATGAAAAAGCTCTTCATTTTTGAGTTCGCCACTTGCTTGGGAGATCTTCCTGACAGTATCGCTGTTGAAGGCTTAGCAATGTTCAAATCCATGCTCAATTTTTCCAAGTATTACTCCCTCGTGAGTGGGGTGAAAAGAGAATTTCAATCGGTTTTTCGCTTTCCTCAAAAATCCTTCGAAGATTGTTTAAAGGAGGCTGACGTAGCTTTAATAGTCGCTCCGGAAAACGATTTCACCCTTTACGAGCTGACGAAGAAGGTTGAGGAGTTTGGAGTAGAAAACCTTGGAGCTGAAAGTGAAGCGGTAAAAATTACCTCCGACAAGTACGAGCTTTACAAAAAGTTGAGAAAAGTTGTGAAAATGCCGAAAACGTCTTTGAGCGAATTAGAGGGGAAGTACGTTGTTAAGCCAAGGGTTTCGTGCGGTGGGGAAAACATAAGGATCGGTGGTGAAGTTCCAGAGAACTTTGTAGCTCAGGAGTTCGTTGAGGGAAAGCCGATAAGCGCAAGTTACTTGGCTATTAACGATGTCATCCTTTTAAGTGTTAACGAGCAAATCCTCGAAGACTTCGAGTATAGAGGAGCGATCGTCCCTTTTGAAGTCGATAAAGATCTGGAGAGGGAGATTGAAGAGATCGGTTGCAGAGTGGCGGAAAAAATAAAGGGTTTGAAAGGCTACTTCGGAATCGATTTTGTTCTTGGGGAGGAGCTGTATCTCATAGAAGTTAACGCGAGATTAACAACCCCATCAATCCTCTTCGAGTTCTCCTACGGCAAAAGTCTGGCGGATATGATGGAGGAGTTCAAAAAAGAGGGAAAAGTAAGTGTTAAGAAACTCGGGAGGTTTAAACTCTACAAGGGAAGTGGAGAGGGCTATGTGACTTACAAAAATTACGCTATAAAGGTGGAGAGGCTATGATTTCAATAATATTCCCTGCCCACAACGAGGCTGAAAAGATAGAAGAAGCAGTTTTAAGAACGGCTGAAGAAGCGAAAAAGCTCGGATTGGATTTCGAGATAATCATAGCCGAGGATGGGTCGACGGATGGAACGGATGAAATAGCGTCAAGGCTCGCTGAAACCTACGATTTTGTAAAACACCTCCACAGCGATGAGAGGCTTGGGAGGGGCGAAGCTTTGAGGAGGGCGTTGAAAGAATCGAAAGGAGACGTGGTTATTTACATGGACGCTGACTTATCTACTGACATCTCCCATTTAAAGGACTTAGTCGACAACATAAAAGATTACGACATAGTAATCGGCTCAAGGTTGCTGAGGGAAAGCGACGCAAAGCGTCCACTTTCAAGGGAGATACCGTCGAGAGTTTACAACTTCCTCGTCAGATTTCTTCTGAAATCGAATATAAGGGATCATCAGTGCGGTTTCAAAGCTTTGAAGAGAAATGCGGCTGAAGATTTATTCTTCAAAGTTAAGGACAACCACTGGTTCTTCGACACGGAGCTGCTTATACTCGCTCAGAGGAAGGGTTATCGAATAAAGGAGATTCCGGTAAAGTGGAGGCATGAAGAGAACTCCAAAGTTAAGCTCTTGAAAGACAGCTTTTACATGCTCAAAAACATAATCAGACTGATGGGATGAGATGCAGAAACTGCGGAAACGAGCTTTTTAGCAGAACTTCCTATTGCCTTTATTGTGGGGAAAGAAACGCTTACGGCTGCGGAGCGTACCTTGAGAACGAAAAACTAAAGCTCGTTTTTATCGGGGAGGACGTGGAAACTCTCGCTTTTAGGGTTTACGATGACGAGATTTCTCTCAGAAATCTCTTCGAAATCTGTGCCGAAAGAATCCACGAAAGGAGAGTGGACAAAGTTGTTGTTTCTGGTGAGAGAAAAGATTTCGTCGCTTCAATGATTTCTAAGTTTGCCCTAAGCAACTTGGAAGTACTCGTGACTGACGATATGGATTTTGACGAATTCTTGGAGAGGCTTGCTGAATTTTTCAGGAGGATACGCGGAATCAAGAAATTCTATGCCGATCCGGAAGAAAAGATAAGCGGTGCCCATTCCACAATAATTGGTGGGAGAGAGGGATTTAATTTAGTTATGAGACTTGCAAAATCACCCTACGTTAAGAAAATAGTCCCGGGGGTTATCGAGAACAAGGGTACCTCCCAAGGGGGAGTTAGGCTGAAGCTGACGAGAAGCGACGATAGAGGGAATATCAGAGCTTTGTTAATTCACGGAGCTGCTGTACAGCAGATTTACGTAATAACGACAGCCTCGAACAAGGAAGAGGGGGAGGTCGTTTTGAGGGAATTAATCTCCCTTCTTTAAATCCCTGTCGTGAGCCCAGATTTCCCCGTCTTCGTAAACTTCCTTCTTCCACACGGGAAGCTCTTTTTTAAAGCTTTCAACAGCCTCAATTAAAGCATTCCACAGATTTTTTCTGTGATCGCTCATCACAGCGACGTAAACTATGTCTTCCCTCGGCAAGACCTCTCCGATTTTATGATATATCTTAACTCCGTAAACTCCGTCGAATTTTTCTATTCTCTCCTCTATCTCTCTTAACTTCTCAAAATAAAGCTCATCGAACCTCTCGTATTCGAGTTTGAGCACCCTCTTTCCTTCATTGATTTCCCTTACGAAACCTACGAATATCCCGATGGCTCCGCATTTCTCTCCTTTCCTCTTCAACTTATTCACTATGCTTTCCAGAGTTTCGAAATCCTCAAGCTTTGGAATCTCTTCAACTTTCTTCACTTCCTTTAATGGAACCCCTATTTCTCCTTCCAAATTCAGAAGGGCTGCAAATTCGTAGCCCATCGCTGCCAAAGCTGACAGAGCTCTTTTCAAATCGCATCTCATCTCAAATTTCTCTTCATCCCCTTCAACGACAATTTTTCCTCCTTCCTTTCTCAGGATTGCGAGTCCCTTAACTTTCTTCAGTTCTTCCCCAACTTCGGAGATTTTGAACACCTTCATGTTTCCAACCTCACATCCATTCCGCAAGCAATCTCATCGGCTATTACGAATTCTACCTCAACCTTTCTATTCTCAACGTTTAAAATTGCGCAACTCGCTACAGAGAGCCTTGGCTTAGTTGGACTTCCGGGACAAAGAACGATAATGTCGCCAAACTGCTGAAGGACGAATCTGTGAATGTGTCCAAAGACGAGAACTTTTACTCCAAGCTCTTTGGCTTTGTAGCCGAGGTCGTAAAACTCGTTCAGATAATTTCCCTTATGCACCACTCCGAACCTAACACCTTCGACTTCAAAAGTAGTTTCCTCTGGGAGTAGCTTTTTTAATTCCTCCTCATCGGAATTTCCATAAACCGCAAAGACTTCCTTTTTTCTCTCCATCTCCTCGTACAAGGAAAGTGACGTGAAATCTCCTGCATGTATTACCGCATCGACTTCTTCCATCAACCTCACGACTTTCTTCGGCAAATCTTCAAGCTTTTCGCAGTGCGTATCTGATAAGCACAGCAACTTCATTTCCTCACCTCTCTATGTAAACTATGGCGAGGTCGCTTTTTATTTCCTCCCCTATCCTTTCGTTCTCAAGTCCAAGATTTTCTAAAACGGTGACTTTCCCTCTAACTTTACTTGGATCGAAGTTCTTGTCAGCCAAAACCAAAACCTTCCCCCTGAATTCCAAAGCTTTCTCTATCTCATCATAGCTGTTCTTTCCGTGAGAATCAACGACGACCACTTCGCACAAATCAAGCTTTAGCCTTGCTAAAGCGAGCTGAACGCTGCTAATCCCCGGCTCTACAATTCCGTTAATCTTCTTTCCCAGCCCAGAAACCATTGGATCACCGGTTGAAAGAACGACAACGTTTTTCTCCTTCGCCACCCTCTCTATTTCATCGTAAACCTCCCTTCCGAATTTTTTCAGAACTCGAATTTCCCCCCTTATAAATTCCTCCGCGTACTCTATCGCTCTTTTGCTTCCGTAAACTACGTCAGCTTTCGAGATTATCTGCTTGGCTTTGTCTGTCAGGTATCCCTTCGCCGCACCGACTCCGACTACGTAAAGCATTTCAGATCAGCACAACATCTTCCACATTCTCATTTAACTCTTTAGCCTTTTCAAGAACTCTTCTCTTATACTTCGAAACGTCTTCATCTCCAATTATTTTACCTCTAAGCTCGGGAACAGCCCACTTAACGAGCAAAGCCGGCTTACCTACGATGATAACCTCTCCCCTCGCGTTTTTTAACGCTTCGTCGATGTAAACCCCGAAAACGAATGGTTGAAAATCGCTGAAGTTCTTTAAAGCGTATCTGAACCCCTCTCTGCCAGTAGTTATCGCAACTTTATCGTATTGCTTTACAAGCTCGGCTTTAGTTTTGACGAGCTTTTCACACCAAGGTTCGACGAAGCCAGTGGAGCCGAGAACGGATATTCCCCCCCTAATTCCGACCCTCTCGTTTCCGGTAATTTTGCAGAGCTTCTCTCCTTCGGGAATCTCTATTTCCACTCCTCCTTCAAATTCGAATTTTTCACGAGCTTTTCTGAAATTTTCCTCAATTTGCTTTTTAGCGCTCTCACTAACAGCTTTTTTTCCATTTTTTACGCCGATTCCTTTGCCGAAGTATATTCCTTCGCTGTATTTCACTCTTGCAACGATCTCTACGCCGTCCGTTCTGTCGAAGGCGTGATCTCCGGCGAATTTCTTAGCTACGCACTTTCCCTTCTCAGCTTTAACTTTAACGCTAACCTCTATACCAACGGGAGTTGAAACCCTCACATAGCTACATTCGTTTTTTACGGATGCTATCGCTCCGACTATGGCTGCTGAAGCTGTCGTGGCTGTAGTAATTCCCCTTTTAATCCATCCGTCTTTGGTTAGTATGTAAAGCCCGCTCTCTATTTTTTCCCGAACTCTCTTTAAGCCTTCCTTTTCCGCAGCCCTCTTCACCCAATTTTTTGGGTAGTGGTAGAATTCTATAGGGTCTCGCATAGATCTATCAGAGCGTTAACTATCGCCACGCAAATTGCTGAACCTCCCCTTGTACCGACGGTGGTTATGCTCGGAACAGCTAAGCTCCTTATCATCTCCTTCGATTCAGCGGCGTTGACAAAACCAACCGGGGTTGCGATGACGAGGGAGGGTCTAACACCCTCTTTAATTAGATTGTAGGCAGCTATGGCAGCACTCGGAGCGTTGCCGATTGCTAAAATAGCTCCGTCCATTTTTTCCCTAAGACTGTACATCCCGCTCATTGCACGGGTCATCTTTTCATCTCTCCCAACCTCAACAGCCACGTAAGTCTTCGATCTTATCCTCCTTTTGTTTATCCCCACCTCAACCATTTTCACATCGCAAATTATATTCTTCCCGGATTTCAAAGCTTCAACTCCAGCTTTTACCGCATCTCCTTTAAAAACAATCAAATCCTTAACAGCAGGATCTCCGGTGGCTATGATACAGCGCTGAAGTATCTTTTCCTCTGCAGTCTCTCCTCTAACGTATTTTTTCACGATTTCGTAGCTTTTTCTAACGATTTCTGCTCCATCCATCGAGTTTTCTCCCATATTCTGCATTTTCACACCTCGTACTTCCTCGAATAGCCGCGGGGAGTGAGCATAATTCCGTTCTTAATGATGGTTTCCGAATTTGGAACGAAAATTATGGTGCTCATATCCACGAAATTCGAGTCGATTACTTCGCTGCACCTCATGATCCTCACTTCCTCTCCATCCCTACAAGCGTTCTTCACGACTCCAACGAAGGTGTCGCCTTTGTATTCCATTACTATTTTCATAGCCTTCTCCAAGTTTCCCTTTCTTTTCTTGCTTGAGGGATTGTATATCGCTATGACAAAATCGCCTTCCAAGGCTTTTCTAAGCCTCTTCTCGATTGTTTCCCAAGGGACAAGAAGGTCGCTTAAGCTTATCACAGCGTGATCTCCACTGATAGGTGAACCAAGGAGAGGAGAGGCTGAATTCAAAGCCGAAACTCCCGGAATTACTTCATAATCTACGCTTATGTTGTTCGACTGGATGTATTCGACAACGAGCGGAGCGATTCCGTAAATGTTTGGATCTCCTCCGCTCACGAGACTCACGATGTTATTCCTTGCGAGCTCGACGGCGAGCCTAACCCTTTCAACTTCTTTTCCCATTCCGCTCACGATAATCTTTCCTTTGACGAGATCTCTAACAAAATCGACGTACCTCTTATGCCCTATAACGTAATCCGAACTTTCAATCGCTTTTTTTGCTTTCACAGTCATCAATTCCTTGCATCCCGGCCCTATTCCTACTATGTAGAGCTTACCTTGCGATGGCAACGGTTACACCTCCGTAAACTCTCTTGGGGAGTATCAATTCCTTCTTTTTTGATACGTAAAGAGCTGCAGCTTCAGCTACGCTGTTCAATCCAACGATTTCCGCTTTACTCTTCTTCACTCTCACGGAATTCAACTCCTCTCTTTTCAGGAAAATGAGCGGTCTCTTCAACTTTTCAGCGAATTCGATTAATCCTCTTTCATTCTTTTTCAACTCGGTTGTGGCGAAAGCGACAACGTCTTCAAGGCTTCCACCAACCTCCTCAACAGCGTTTTTCACAGCTTTGGATATTTCTTCAGCTTTAATCCCTTTTCTGCATCCTATTCCGATAAACAAACCCTCCTGAAATTCCATTGCCGTAGTTATGACGGCTTTCATTCCCATTTCCTCAAGCTTTTTGGCAACCTCGTTTCCTCCGTGATGACCGCCGAGGATCGGAAT